>JAQXFJ010000129.1 GCA_029250385.1 Candidatus Poseidoniaceae archaeon
CCAGAACTTGCTGAATTCCCCTCAAAATACATCTTTGAGCCACATCTAGCTCCACTGCATATCCAAGAATCAGCAGGATGTCTGATTGGCACGGACTATCCAAATCCAATAATAGATCGAAAAGACTCACGGAAAAAGAATTTGCAATCATTCAAGCACAGTCTTGAAAAATTACGATAATTCCCTTGATAATGCAAGGCTTACCAACGAGATAGAAAACAATCTCAACAAATAAGACATTAGTTAGATTTTGCCGGTATTGAAGAGTGGTGTAATTGGATTCTCAGGCCCCCATCTGCATCCTCAATATAGCCAAACGTGTATTCAACTTTTACCTCAACGCCTTCTTGATTGGTGAAGAAATAATTCCCCATTGCTAAGGCTGTATTGCCATCAATAATTACATCAGAGTTTTCAAAACGTACATTAGTCCACCCATTGATGGCAAATCCTTGGTCTTCCGGGCATGCATTATTTGACGCAACGAAATACGAAAGTGCGGTTTGGAAGGTTGGTCTAAACTGGTCGGTAGCAGCAAGGGTCGGTTTAAACAATACTGGTCCCATTTGGTAAGCGTATAATGTGTTAACGTGGTCTGTTGCTAAGCCGACATAATCATCACCGTTTGTATGAGCAGTGGCTATTGCCACAATTCCTTCACCCCATGCTCTTTGTGCATCTTTGATGTCGGCTAAACTCACCATGACTAATCATCCCTAAACATCGGTTGAGTCGACACCTTATCATTTTTCTACATACGAGTAGTTTAAGCACTATCTAACAATGGGCGAATCATGTCTATAATTACAGCATATAATGAAGCCTGGGAAAACGCAGATGTCGACGCACTTAGAGCATTAATCCATGATGATTGTGTCTTTAATCCCCATGTTGGAGGATTTACCATGAGTAAATCCGATATCCTTGGATTTGTTGCCGGAGACGGTACTCCAAAATCTGAAGCAAACAGAATTTTGTTCGAAAATGATGAAGTCGGCGTTGCACATTCAATCGTTCACTTTGCTAACGACTCTGACTCCGAAGCAGTAATGTCGTTCATGCGCTTCAAAGATGGTCAAATAATCTCCATGGAAACTGGTGCTACACCACTTTCTGATGACTACAAGTTAGTCGGTCAAGAATAATACTTAGTTCGCTAGTTCGTTTTTGACCATTGCACGCATTTCACATGCCTTGCACTGGTCGTTTGACGTAATTGATGAGCAAACAGGACACTCCTTTGGCGGACTTGGTCGAGATTGATGACCGCCTAATTCGATTATTTGATTGCGTAATTCCTTAACATTGTCTGCCATACGTAGTAGTCCATGTCTAGTGCCAGGGACATCTGCCTCCATAGTGGCTACCATTTCTCTATGGCGCCATCTAAGGGCTCCTCTAGCATGTGGGCATTCTTCATGATGAATTGGTAGATTTTTGTGTACTGCATAAAGGTGGACTTCTTGTTCAGGTATCCATCTAAGTGGTACAATTCTAGGTGGTAGACCATCAATGGGGGTGTTGGTATGGGGTGCTAATCTTAGCGTTCTTTCTAAATCACCATTTGACATATTCATCAGCACTGTTTGAGCCATGTCGTCTAAGTTATGTCCCAGTGCCATAACATCTGCATTGACCTTTTTGGCTAAATGATTGATGCCTTGGCGGCGAAATACTCCACAATAGGAGCAAGGCATTCCCGGTGCACCGGGATTATTCTTGGTCATGCCTGGTATGAGTTTGGCAACGGTATCCATTTCTTCAAATCCTAGCTCTTTGTAGGAGATCGTGATGAACTCGACTCCTAGGCTTTTACACAAATCTTCTGCGCATTTTAGTGACGGTGGCCGGTAGCCATCGATCCCCTCATCAACCGTACCAGCAATAATCTTGACATCGGGTCTAACTCCCAAGATGTCGACTAAAGTCTCCAACAGTACTGCTGAGTCTTTACCTCCAGAGATCGCAACAAAAATCGTGGTTTCCTGGCCTTTCTTCAAAATAAGTTGCTTGCGTAACTCCTTGGCGATTTTTTTACGGATTGACTTAGCAAGGTGTTGACCACACAGAACTCGGCCTGAATAGGCTTGCTCCAACAATGCTGGCTTGTTGCAGGAATCGCAGGAAGGGATATCAAGACCTCCAACTTTGCCTGCCATGAAATGTCGTAAACCGCCTAGTGTTTGAGTTCATCGCATGTTTATTGTTATTAGGTGCCAAGTCCAAAGGTAGTAATTAACCAATTAAGAAATCAAATTTCCAATTAGAAAATTTATTTCACAAATGGTCAAATTATTCATCCACTTATCGGCAGCAACCTTGCGCGGAAAAGGCAGAATAAAGGCGCTTCCGCGCAGCTTTTCTTTCAAATCCAGTTGGAGATTTGATTTTACCCTTTAAATCCCCCCGTAGGGGGGAAAAAACGCAAAACTTCTTGAAGCCTACAACGCTCACGAACATTTTGAGCGACTATGTTACAACGAGTTCTGGCTGGTTTAACCAAAACAGAAGGTGTTGAACAAGCAATGCTACTTGATGACTCAGGTAACCTGCTAGCATGCGTTGGAAGCGAGGGGCAAGTCCCTCCTGCTGAAAAGGCCATACAGTCAGTGAATGCTGCTGTAGAGTTATGCTCTACCCTAGAGTTGGGGACACTGTACGAGATTTGGTTAGAAGGTGAAAGTCGAATGATGATCGATATAGCCGGACCAGGCAGAATTACAGTCCTCGCCGGCCAAGGTGGCCGTCTGGCCCAGTGGCGCCATGCTTTAGATAGAAACCGAAGGATACTAGCAACCACTCCAATGATGTGATATTATGTTTGACTTACCAAAAGGAATAGCCGTAGAAACCGAAATTGATGTATCACAGGGGGTTATTCAAAACTTTGAACATGGCGTGATAACCACTTGGATTGGCAAGCGCAAGACACCTGCAGGTCACCGAATAATTCGAGCAGGTCGTACAGTAGGTTACCTTGCAGAAAGTGAAAAAGCCTCAATTATCCTTGGTGGTGCGGAGGCAAAGCAACGCCTTCTGGAAATTGAAGCAGCGGGAATGTGTCGCTATGAAGCCCAGAGCTATTCTATGACTGGTCTGGGTTCAGTCGCTGAGGTTATTCCAGAAGCGTTTGAACACCCTGTTGATGCCCAAGGCCTAATGCCCAAGGGTGACTCAGTTGAACGTTTATTATCGAGAGATTTGTCGGTTGTCTTGGCTAAATTAGTCGACAATGTTGCGGTTAGAGGAGCAATTGCAGTTGATGCTGGCATGCTTATTGATTCAGCAGGTGACTTGCCAACAGATGGTGAAATACTCGCAAAAGAAGTCGGTGAAACAATTGCAGGTCGTGAAAAATTAGCCCAAGGACTAGGATTTACTGACGGCGGACATTGGACTTTACATACAGGTGATGGAGCATTACTTCTTGCCCACACGGGCGAAATTGCAATTGCCGTATGGACTGAAGCAAATGCCGACCATACAAGAATTATCAATGCAACAGCAGCGGCCCTGGAAGGTGAAGTATCCACCGGTCCAGGATTTGGTGAACCATTGCCTGATGGTTTCATTTTACGAGAGGGTAAAGGAGGTGCAGACGCAGTACTTTCAATGCTTGCAGATGCTATTGAAGAGGGTGTTACAGGACACATTCAATCTGGTAAATCTTCCAAAGCCGTGAGTTTAATCTTGTCTCGAGGAATACCAGTAGGAATCTTCGCACCAACTACTGAATCGTTTGAAGAAGCAATGCTTGGACTTACTGAAGCAAGAAGAGTAATTCGGCTACATAGATTGCCAGCAGGAACTATTCTAACTAGAGAATCTGGTACTGTAAATGAATTTAGCCTTTCATACTTCAAAGATTTACTAGTCACAGTGAGAACTAAGTCAGAAAGTCGCAGGGCGAATCTTGCTAACCGCTTAAACTCATTAATCGGTTTTGAAATTGGGATGGAAGCTCTTAGAATCTCCCGGGCTAAAGCCAACTTTGTTCAAACTAAGGATGGAGTTAGTAAAGGGCTAGAGCAGGTAGAAATTACTCCTGCACCAGGTATAGATGCAGGCTTGCGCCGGAGATTAGAATCAGCAGAACTAAAGATTGATGATTTGGAAAAAGAGAAATCCTTGCTAAATTCAAAACTTTCTTCTGCTGATGCATCTCGAAAAGCTGCTGAAATTAAAACTAGAGAGGCGATTGAAACTAGAAATATGCAGGTTGAGAGCGTTGAGAACGTTAACTCTGAAATTAATTCGATGCAAGTAGAATTAGCTGAAGCAAGAAATCGAACAGATGAAGCAGAGACAAGAGCAGGTAAGTTGGTTAAGCGAGTAAATGAACTAGAACACCAAGTAAGTGTTAGAGCGACAGAACTGGCTAAGGCTCTTGGTGAGACAGAATCAAGTGAACAATTACGCCAATCAATTGAAGATATGTCCCTTAAGGAAGCTGGATTAAATGCAGAATTGTCCTCTGCTAGTGAAAAGTTAGGCAGCATCAGACAACAAACTGAGGACGATGAACGCAGGTTAAGAGTGCTACAGGAACAAGTTTCAGCATCTAGAGAGCGCCATGCTCGTGCTCAAGCAGAATCAATGAAAGAGGAAGAACGTGTCAATAAGAGTAAATCGGAATTAGAAATAATCGAATCAGAGGCAAAAGTCGCAAGGCGCAGAGCTGAAGACGAGAGAATAAGACTGAGCACAGATGAAGCCCGCTTCGCCCAGATACAAGGTGAAATGCGCCAATTAATGCAAGAGCGCAGAAACCTGCTTCGAGAATTGGGCGATTTAGGCGCCAAACGTGGTCATGCTGAGGGAGAATTAACCATTCTTGTAGAGAATGCTAAACAGTTGGCACAAGCTCATGAAGAAGCTTTGGCAGACATAAATGAAGCCGATAGAATCAGAGCAAGACTGGCTGAAGAACCGCTTGCTCAAGCCCTACTAGACGATGCTTCAACCTTTGAGGGGCTAGCACCGGTACTAGAAAGACTCGAACGCTCAAGAAGTTTGGGCTATTCTGTAACATTACTCGATAGAGCGGTTGAGCGGGCTTTACAAGTTATTCAAAAGACCGTAGATCACGTTGCAGCAACCCCTCGATATCTATTATCCAGCGAAGTTATGGAGCTATTAGAAAGACAGGTGCCGCAAACTGCCGGTGCTGTTAGAGGTCTCTCAAGATGGTCTGTGCAACAAAGGTTGGAACACCAACTTGGGGAGACTGTTGGGAATTTAGTTATTGATTTAGAACGTCTTTTAGAGGATTATGATCACTCGATTACTATGCTAAGGAGGCTGAGGAACGTCCTTGAACAGTTAACAAGATTAGGTGCGCCACCGCAAGAAGTTGAAAACCTAATGTCGAATTGCAACCGACCAGAATCTCTACCCTACATCGCTCAAGCAACCAGAAAACTAATCCAAAAAGCACTTGATGATATTTATCTAGAATCCGATCAAAGAGATGCTGGTGAGGCGATCGCATTGGAGGAAACCGCAAGAGTGCTTGAAGAATTGATCACTCAAATAGATGCATCTGGATTAGCCGGTGGTTCTCCAAGCGGACTACTATGGGACTTCCAAAGAGATGGTTTGTTGCCCTATGAAAGAGAGGTAATCGACCCAGCCCAAAAAACTCCTATTGATGAAGAAATGGTCAAGCACATGGAATCTAATATTTCTGGAGAGGTAATGCTAGAGGAAGAGGTCTCCCATGTTTCAGTTGATGAAGATGGCTGGGAAACCTTAGATTTGCCTGATGATTCATCTACTGATGAGGAAGAAGAAGTAGAATTTGTTGAACTGCAACCAATCAGCGATGATGATGAAAGAGCGGCACTGGAAGCTGAACTTGCCCGAATTGATGCTTCTTGGGAACATAGGTCTGAGCCTTCCGTGGTGAAAAGTAATGCCCTTGAAAACCTTGAATCTAAATTATCTGACCTTGATTTGTAGGTGTTGTAATGTCAAATAATCAGGCATCTACACTGTCAGGCCGTGCTGAAACAATTGGCCGTAAATATCCCCATTTACTAGAGATAATTGCTTTATTAGTGGCCATACTAATTTTCATTTTTGGTCATCAAGTAGTTAGTGAACAAACAGGTGAAGGGATATTTTCTGTATTTGCTACATATTGCTTATTTCCATTCATACTATTGTTTAGCACAGAAATAATTGGTCGACTTATTCAATCGATGTTTAGAGATTAAGTCTAGAATTCAATGAATTCTTTTTCTGGTTTCTCATTTTCGCTAGGATTATTATTCCTCAAAGAATAGGTGAATCCCCATATCCGTTGCCACGGGATTAGATACCTAAGCAGGGCCATGAATGATAGAAACATCACAGCTGAAATAACCAGTCCGTAGGTTAACGATAGTTCAATCGATTCAGATACTTGCCCTGCCCATTGACTGCCAGTAGTGTCACTAACTAAGCTAAGTAACACACTGTGGAAGCCCAGTGCCACCATGGTGGCAATCCCCGTAAGGCCCAAGAATCCAAAGGTGTGCATCAAATGAGTATTCAACATGTTATCCATTTGATTAACATATTCAGGGTCCCTCTTGCATGATTCAGGAAGTCTGAAAGCGTATTCTAGATACTTGATGACTCCAAATGCAGATTCTTGGAATACAAGTATTAGAACAGCGATTAAAATTAGGCCAAACTGTTCACTAGTCACTAGTTTAATTCCAAATAATCCAATTGTTGGTTGTGATATTTGTGATTCAAGAGTCGCCAAAGCACCGCCATAATCTCCCAATTGTGATTTGATTAATGGGAATGTCAAGATCGCATGTATACCGAGGAATAAAAGAGTGAAACCAATAGCCCAAGCAATAGATTTCTTCGATAAGCCCCAAATTCCTCTCGACCCCATAATGATTGGTAGCAGGTAAACGAACATGATTAACAAAGACATTATCATCAATAATGGCCATTCTAGAGTTTGTAATTCACCGTCATCTGGGAATCTAATATCAAAGGAGAAAATCATTCCAGTTAGCCAACCAAGAATTAGTCTTCCAACTAGTAGTGTGATTAAGGTAATGATGAAACCTAGCTTCAATCTTTGTTGAGTCTTAGGCGTTTGATATGCCACTAATGCCATCAATCCACCGACTACTAGCCCAATGGCTAAGGGGACGAAGAACCTAGCCAGACCAGTTCTCCCTTGACCAGTAAACCAATTACCTAACGGTAAATCACTGCCAATAAGGGATTCAATGGAAGAAAATAAGATTGTATGATCTATTGTTCCTACAACATATGTCGATACAACCTCTAGATACATCCCAACTAGTGCGGCTGTGGCGATGATTTGCAATGTTATGATTTGCCATTGCTTTCTTAGTGTTTTCAAATGTAGGGTTCTTGATTTGGCGCTACCGGTAATGGTGACATCGCTTTGAACTTGCACATCTTCAGCCATTTTAGTACCCCCTTACTTGCATTAATGCTTGAGATAAATCCATGTCAGGCATCCAATCGATTACCTGTGCACCAGAACCTGCTAAGGTAGTTAGCCGGTTTTGACGTTCTAATTTTAACACCTCATATGACATTCTAGGAATACGGCTGACCAATCTTTCAAAGTCAATACTAGAAGGTGATAATACTGTTACTTCGTGTCCTCTCCCAACCAAGTCCCTTACAGCTGCAGGCACGGTTCCATCGCCTTCACATGATGAAATTACGAATACAGGGCTGCCTCTACTAAATCTCCCGCTCAAAGAGTTAGTCACTGCTTGTAACGGCATCTCACCTTTTGCTGAAACCCCAGCAAGAGCACTTAGAATTTTGAAATATTGCTTATCTCCAGTATCTGGTGGTAAGTATGATAATTTTTCGCCGTATATTCCAAGGGCTACAGAATCTCGACGTTTAAGGAAGAATGCTGCTAAACTGGCAGCAGAGACTGTGCTCATTTCCAAGGGGTTTTTTAGTACCGTTCCAATTCTGGCAATATCTCTTGAATCAATTAATAGATACAAATCAGTTACCGCATCTCGGCACTTCTCGTTCACCATCAATTCTCCAGTTCTAGCATACGCTTTCCAGTTGATGTTTTTGAACGGGTCTCCAGGGACATATTCACGTAGGGAATAGAATTCTGAACCTTGCCCTGGCGTTCTAAGAGTAGTCGCTCCAGTATACATTTTCGGAGTGCGAGAGCGTAAAAAGGCCTCTTCTACCTCTTTTATTTGAGGGAATATCACAATGTCACTGTGATGGTCAACAAACATTTCTTCAACTCCTAGATTGAAGGTATTTCTTGACCTCAATGAGACAGGACCAATCGAGTAATGTCCTCTGAGCGGGCAACGAAGGACATAACGAATTCTAGCGCTTTCTCCAGGGCTAAGGTTTAGGCGCATTTGATTAAGTCCGCTTCTTAGTTTCATCTCGTGTGGAATGTTATCGTACACTTCGAGCAGTTGGGTTTTACGATTTGATCGATTGGTGATGAGTAGTTCAACATATAGGTCGTCGCCTTTGTAGAGATTGTCAGCAGATAGTGTTCGCTGCACTTCTACATCTCCGTGGCCTGATATCCAAGAATTTACCACGATAAAGGCGATTAAGGCTAAACCTAGAATCATCATTTGGTTATTGGAAATCATCATTCCAATAAGAATCAAGGCAATACCTCCGGTAAATGTGAATGCTGCTTTCCTCGTCCACATTTTATCACCGCCTTCCCCATGCTTTGACACGTTTTACAATAGACACAGTTTGCTCTAGAGAATACTTAGTAGGTTCAATAGCAAATTTTGCTAGGGTTGGGTCGTTAATTAGCGCAACTAATTCACGAGCAGACATTGCATGGAATTCCTCTCTAGTAAGCCCGTTTTGGTTTCTAACCTTAGAGAGGAAAACCTGTCTAATCTTTTCCACTTTTGAATAATAGGGATATCTATTTGCATCGCCAAAACCGTAGTAAATAATTGAAAATACATGTCGCCAATTATCAGGGTCTTTCTTCCTAATCAGCACAGCTTCAAAAGCTATGAATAGAATTAGGAATAGTACTAACATAGCCAATCCTTCACCAGTAAAGTATACCAATAAGAAATAAATTGTATTGTAAGAATCTGCTAATATGGCATTCTGTGGGTGTCTTGATTCGTCAAATATCACCATTGCGTTTTCTGATGGTTCCAAACCATCATCTTGGATGCTGGTCATCATTGCCTCAGCAATAATATCTAATGCCCACTTTCTGTTGTCATTTGCTGGAATTTCAGTATCGGTGGGGCCGTACTCACCTTCTGCAAAACCAGAGTAGTCGTATATTGCATTGATTAAAGGAGAACCATCTGAAACAAAGAAGACCCTGCCTCCATCATCTGGATTACAAGTAGACTTTGCGCAGGCTTCGATACTTAGGTTGAATCTGCCATAAAGGTCTGGCGTTTCTTCACTTTGTATTGCACTTACCACTAGTTTTCCATCACCATTGACGTCAATACCTGCTTCATTGCTAGTAACGGCTCTTATCGCAAGTTCAGAGAGAGGGTTGTTTGAGTTTGGGATTAATTCTAATGCTGTAATATTGTTTAGAAGTAC
>JAQXFJ010000134.1 GCA_029250385.1 Candidatus Poseidoniaceae archaeon
GATCAAGCATTTACCGATGCAGGTATTGATTTAGTAGCATTAGATACCCCAGAAGGCAAGACAGCATTAGCAGATATTTTGCTATACCACGTAGTACCTTCTGAGGTGCCTTCCGCAGATGTGACCGATTGTATGTCTGCCGATGCAGCAAACACTCAACCTCTATCTTTTACTGTGGCAGATGGTGTAATGGTCAATGATGCCAATGTTGTCTTAGCAGACGTAGTTACCAGCAATGGTCTAATTCACGTTATTGACAAGGTATTGACACCAACCGATACGCCGAGAGACATTCCACGTACTGCTCAATGTACTGGGGCTCATGACTCACTAGTGGCTGCATTAGCCCAAGCAGAATTGGTAACCACTTTGCAAGGTGATGGTCCATTCACAGTATTTGCTCCAACCGACCAAGCGTTTACCGATGCAGGAATTGACCTAGCAGCACTTGACACTCCAGAAGGCAAAGCAACCCTTACTGATATTCTACTGCATCACGTTGTTGCTGGAGAAGTTCCTGCTAGCGCAGTCACTGATGGTATGTTGGCTACCATGGTCAACGGAGACAAGGCAAAACTCAGCGTAACTGGAGATGTTGTGTCAATTTCTGGCGCCACCGTAACAGGGGCAGATGTCGCAACTTCCAATGGTATCATCCACGTGATTGACAAGGTAATGATACCTCCAGGTGACGTAACAGCAATTGCTCAAGGAACTGGTATTCACGATTCACTGGTCGCCGCAGTCATCCAAGCTGAGTTGTTAACCACTCTGCAAGGCGATGGACCATTCACAGTATTTGCCCCAACCGATCAAGCATTTGTTGATGCAGGAATTGACCTAGCGGCGCTTGATACTACAGAAGGCAAAGCCGCATTATCTGATATTCTGCTCTACCACGTAGTCTCTGCAGAAGTCGCTTCCACTGACCTTAGTGAATGTCAAGTTGCCAATGCGGCAAACGGACAACCACTATCTTTCACGGTTGGTGATTCGGTAATGGTAAACGGTGCTACAGTAACAATTGCTGACGTACCAGCAAGCAACGGAATAGTTCACGTCATCGACAAGGTCCTAACTCCTTCAGATACTCCAAATGACCTTCCACGTACTGCTCAATGTACAGGTATCCATGACTCACTGGTCGCAGCAGTCATCCAAGCAGAGTTGCTAACCACTCTGCAAGGTGAAGGGCCGTTTACCCTATTTGCTCCTACCGACCAAGCATTTGCTGACGCAGGAATTGACCTTGCTGCACTAGACACTCCAGAAGGTAAGGCAACACTATCAGACATCTTGCTCTATCACGTAGTGCCTGGAGCAGTAGCATCTAGCGCCTTGACTGATTGTATGTCTGCTACCGCAGTCAACGATTTGCCATTATCATTCACCGTTGCAGTTGGCAGCGTAATGGTTAACGATGCAACAGTAGTTACACCAGACGTGGCAACCAGTAACGGGATAATCCACGTAATTGACAAGGTTCTAACCCCTACCTCAACACCTACTGATGTACCTAGAACCGCTGCATGTACTGGCGTCCACAATTCACTGGTTGCCGCAGTAATTCAAGCAGAGTTGCTGCCCACTCTGGAGGGTGAAGGACCGTTTACAGTATTCGCTCCAACAGACCAAGCATTCATTGATGCTGGAATTGATCTTGCTGCGCTAAATACGCCAGAAGGCAAGGCAACTTTGACTGATATATTGCTACACCATGTTCACCCAGGATCATTATGGGGTGCTGAAGTAACCGACGGAATGATGCTAGCAATGGCTAATGGTGACAATTTGACCCTAACTAAAATGGACGGCAAAGTAATGATTGGTGATGTCGAAATTACCACTACTGATGTATTAGCCTCAAACGGAATTATCCACGTTGTCGATAAAGTCATTATGCCTCCGTCTGATGTAAATGATTCAAATGATGATGCTGAAAGCTCTTCTGACGATGATTCCAACAGTTTCATCTGGATTGCCTTGATAGTGATTTTATTACTTGGTGGCGGTGCAGGAGGATTCTATCTTGTTAAGTCAAAAGGCGCTTCAGCAACACTGTCAAAGGATTTCGCAAGTGCCGGTTTAATGAATGATTTACAACCTGTTCAACCAACAGCATACGCTACTCAAGCAACAGCCCAGCCAGTTCAACAAGCATACCAACCACAGCCAGTCGAAACTGTTGAGGTTGTCCAAGCACAACCCGTCGTGGCTGAACCAAATGTTCTGCGACAATGGACCGATGAAGCAGGATATACCTGGAGGGCAATGGATGACGGCAACACCTACTGGTGGACAGGCGCTGAATGGCAAAAGTATGGTTAGAATTGCAATTCAAAACTTACTTAGGTATGACCTGAGTTAATCCATGATGGTATTTGGTGAACTGCCCATAGTCTAGTTGGGATTTTATACAAACCGTACTTGCCTACACCATGGGCAGCACCAAGTATGCGTTATTTGTCATGCTGCTCTTGACGATGAGTTTAGCTGGATGTACGTCAGAAGAGGGTTCTGAATCGTCAATTTCGCTGTCGGTTAATCATAGCGCTGATAGTGGACTGATTGTAGAATCTTATTCAAATGGTGATAAAACCTCAACTACTAGCCCAACTATTGACTTTGATTTTTCATCGACAACTGCAGATGTGAATCTCATTACTTTTGGTATAAATCTCAATGATGGAACTGATTCATTAGAGATTGATGCCGCAAACAACTCGGTAATATCGTTCGAATTCTTGCAACACGGTTGGTACAACATCACTGCTTATGCAATTGATGAAGATGGAGGTCAATCAGAAGCAATCATTTCAATTAAAATTGATATGCGAATTGAATGGGTTGAAGCAAATACCGATCAGCCACAAACCCTTGTGTTTAATCCCGTACCAGCCAATGGTGGAGCTAGTGCACAGATGATAGAGGTCAATTCCGTGGTCGAAAACCCTGAAACTTTTGATGAGATAATATCTGGGGGGGATTCTGTTGGAATTACCTGGAACATCATGGATGAGGTAGATGATGTTTGTCAAAAGAAGTCAGCAAATATTGAGAATGGTGGGTCTGGTGTTTGGGATACATTGCACTTCAATACATTCCAAGTTCATGAATTATCAATTACTTTTGATGATAATCAAGAAACTATCAACGTAGAGCATGTTGTTTCAATTATTTACTAAACTGAAATAATAAATCTCTCTCGGATATTGTTAGTTAGTGGCGGGCGATGCAGTTTTCCAATTAACCGATAGTATTCAGTAAATTTGGAAATCAATCGACCACTTGAATCAGTACATATTGGCGGGCGATGCAGTTTGCCAAATAACCACTTTACAACAAGATATTTGACAATCTATCGCCCACTGTTATTGTTAGTTAGTGGCGGGCGATGCAGTTTTCCAATTAACCGATAGTATTCAGTAGATTTGGAAATCAATCG
>JAQXFJ010000143.1 GCA_029250385.1 Candidatus Poseidoniaceae archaeon
CATACTACTGAACTAGATGGTCTCTGGTGTGCTGCGACACTTCCCGATGGATCTCTGTTAACCAACTGGCCGTATATCCCTACGGGAATAAACGCGACATTCCAAAATATTTTATCTGCATGTACAAACATTGAATCACCAGTTGGTGAAGATTTATGGTTGGGTACAGACCCCTTACTAAAGGATTCAGATAGATACAATTGGGACGGATTCTCGGTAAGAAGTTTATTCCCATCTTTTGGCGATGGCATTCCCGATGGTTGGGAAGTCCATTTTGGTTTAGATCCTTTAAACCGAAGTAGTGCATTATTCGATGAAGACTTCGATGGTTGGGACAAAAATTTGGACGGCGTCATTTCTCCAGATGTTAGTCGAACTGCAACAGCTCTTGAACTAGGTGAGCAGTTATCTAATATCGAAGAATATAATATTTATTATGACCAAGGAAATACAGTAATGGCAGGACTTAAATCGACTACATATGATAGCGAAATGGCAACCCTTTACCAATACCCAATTTCATTTGCGGTAGAGAGTGAGCAAATTAGCGTAATAAATCACGATGTAAGGTCGCTTGAGGTTGTTGAATCATTGTTGTATGTCACCACCAAATACGGAGTCACTGTGATTGATAATTCACTTTCTTCTTCTACTGATTACTGGATTCCACAAGGAGTAGAACTCTATGATTCAACGATCTTGCGGGATCAAAATGATCAGGTATATGCCATCGCTTTTGCTTCCAATGTAGGCCTTGGAGTTGCACGAATTCAACTTGATGGATTTCTTCAGTCAGTAGATAATTGGGATTGGTCACAAACAGAAACTATACACGAAGTGGAAGAACTTTTGATTAATAGCCCAAATAACCAAGTGATTGGATTAGGCTTTGCCGGCGCCGGTAATGTGTTTGAAATTAGTAGCTTTGGACTTATCGAACAAGTAAACGAAGTTAGCCAAGCTATCACAACTCAATTATCCAATGGTAATGTTACTGTTACCGACATAGAGCATGGTCTTGCTAATGGAAACTTGACACTGTTTGTCGCTACAGATAGGGGTCTGCTTACTTGTGAAACTAACTCTGGTAGGGACGGTGATAATGCAGATTGGAGATTCTTTTTCTCTAGAGAAGATACTGGTGTTTTTGCATCTATAAATGAATTGAGGACATTACCAGCAGGAAGCTCTGAAAATCCTGCGGAAGTAAGAGACATATTGCTAGATGGGCCATCACCTGATAACCCTCAAGTTCTTTGGTTTGGTACTCCTTCAGGTTTGCATCAAATGCGGCTAATTGATGATGTAATTAGTCACAGTGGGTTGCTAGAAAACCCTGGTTCAAATGAAATTAGTACCAGAGATATCAACAGTATTAGAGCAATACACTCCACCGGGCAACAAATTATTCTTGGTTCCAATGCAGGTACATGGGTTCTTTCTGGCGACTATTCCAATGTATACGAGATTGACGAACAAGAAACAATGCCAGGATATATTTCAGAAATTGCTACTATTGGAGTTTCTGAAAATATGACTATTTTTGCATCTTCAGAACCGGGCCAATTTGCTAATCTTGAACTAATGAATCCTAAATCCAATGATTCAGATGGCGATGGAATGCCAGATGGATGGGAAATTGGTAATAATTTAGATCCAACAGACCCTTGGGATGCGCTTTTAGATTTCGATTATGATGGCTTAGACCTAGATCAGTCTGGCGATGGTATCTTAGAGAGGCTATGGACTAATCTCGATGAGTTTAGGTATGTCGAGAGGACAGACGACGGCTATAATTCTACCAATCCAAATGTAGGTGATACTGATGGTGATGGACTAAGAGATGGTGAAGAATATTTCGGTTTCTTTTATGAGAGTACCAATCTATGGTGTTATTATTCTGTACAACTCGAGTATATTTGTGATACCCAAGTAGGTGATAATGCGAATGCGACATATCTCAGTTTGTCTACCAGTGATTTAGGGACTGACCCTACGAATCCTGACTCAGATGGTGACGGAATGCCAGATGGCTGGGAAATCGAGAATAGAAGGTGGGTTGGTTCATCATTCACTGGTGGCAATAATTGGTCCCTAGACCCTAACAGGGCAGAGGATGCAAATTGGGATGCCGATGGCGACGGACTACAAAATCTGTGTGAATATCGATGGACTCAAGTAAAGCAACAGGCAATCGATGGATTATTGTTAGAGTCACATGGTGAAAATTCAACCTTTGCGGAATTGTGGGCTGATTCAGACCCCAATAATATCGATTCAGATGGTGATTCTTTACCAGATGGATGGGAGTCATCATATTCTTGTTCCTGGGATAGTTCCAGAGTAGGAATAAATCCTTTAAATGGTTCTGATTCACTAAAGAATCCTGACGGTGATGGATTTGATATTGACCGAGATGGCATAATCGGACAAAATGAAGCCTTTGTCAATTATCTTGAATATCATTTACGATATGATTTGTTTGATGAAGATAATCCAACAGATTTCAATGATTTACCGTTTGGTCTAAGTACGGATTTATTCACTAATGTAAGCAATAATGGCGCACCAGAAGCATCGTATGCAGAACGTGCAGCAGGTTCCTTACTTGCTACACAGAATTCTATCGATGCGGGCTCAACAGACCCACTTGATTCGGATACCGATGATGATGGTATGCCTGATGGTTGGGAAATTTGGTTTTCTAGATGGGATATACTAGAAGATGAATGGACTCTTAATCCTCTACAACCATCTGATAGATGGGAAGATGCGGACCAAGATGGAATGACAAACTGGGAAGAATACAATGCGATTGACCCCGCAATGACTGAAACAGACGTCAACCGTTCATCTCCAAAATGGTTTGTGACAACAATTGGTAGTGCTTACACTTTCCAAGCATGGGCTGGAATTCAAACTGACCTCTCATTTGGTTCATTTGTAAATTCAACCCAGAGGAATCTTACTGGACTCACAGGCGATCCTAATAATGTCGATACTGATGGAGATGGCATTATAGATGGTGTGGAATTATTGTTTACCACATGGAATCAATCTGCTGAAACTTGGACATTAAATCCGCTTGTTCCCGGAGATGGACTGTTTGATTCTGATGAGGATGGACTAATCGATTTACAGGAATTCGCTTTAGTGACTTCTAATCCTGACAATGGAATCGACCATCCGTCAGATGCACCTCTGCTACACATTGATGGGGACCTATTACAGCCTACTGAAAAAGCTCAGAGAATGTTCAATATTCTAATTTCAAAAGAAACTAGAGGTAAACGTTTGCTAGATGATTTTAATGATTGGCAAAATGGTGAACCAGCAAACAATTTTATCTCAATTTTAATGGGGATAACAGATCCAACCAATCCAGATACCGATGGAGATGGTATGTATGATGGATTTGAGTATTGGTTCGCAGAATGGGACCTAGAAGCCAATTTGTGGAGTATTAACCCACTTATAGACGGAGATGTTTTGTTAGATACAGACGGAGACAGTTTTGACTGTAATGGTGATGGTAATATCTCATTAGATGAACGTTTTTCCAACCTCAGAGAATGGGAATCCAGAACTTGGGGTAAGTACTCAGAAAGAAATACAGTTCCTCAAGATGTCGGAATCTTAAGTTTCGGCGATGATGCAATAAATGCTTACATCGAAGAGATGGGTTATACTTATTTCGAAGCGAGATCAGCCCTGTATAACGACTTCATTTCAAAGAGTCAAGACAGTGCAGATAGGATGGTGAAAATTAATTCATATGACTCAAATAATTTCAACCGTACTCTTGTTGGAGTTGCTGACCCGACTAGTAGTGATTCTGATGGTGATTCGATTCCAGACGGTTGGGAATATTGTTATGCGATTTATGGCATGCCAGATGTTTCTACCCAAGATCACTGGGCAGCAAATCCAGTCAACCCTCATGATGTAAATTATGACGGTGATAGCGATGGTTGGTATGATAGAAGTGCGTTTGACATTCCAGCTCAGCAAGGTGAATGGGATGAAAGAGTATTTACCTCGAGTAGTGTGATAATTCAACCCGGACCTGGTTCCTTACCATTCACTAACCTAATGGAATGGAATAATAATACTCGACCAGATTTGAACGATACTGATGGTGATTCAATTATCTATAACACCCAAACTTCCAATGGAGCGGTAATCTCTCACGAAATTGATTTTAACTTGAGTGATGGACGTGAAGTATTCAAATATGGTATAAATCCCAATGATAATGACACTGATGGCGATATGTTGCCAGATTGGTATGAATATAAAATGGCATGGAATGAATCGAATGATAATTTTTCCTCATTACTACAAATAAAGGTAATTTGGATAGATTCATTGACAGGTGATGAATGTGACACTAATACCATATCCTGTTTGCCACTTTCACTAAATGGCGATAAGTTATCAAGACCTGATTTAGAATTCGCTTGGTTTACCTTGGACCCTGCAGATCCGGTTGACGCCAATTATGATCCAGATAATGATGGAAACTATGATTGCTCAGGAGCCGGGTGTAGCTATGAAGCGTACACTAACTTCCAAGAATTCTTTACCTTGACCGATGTAGATTTGACATCTCCAAATGCTGTACGATTAGCACCACTAGTCTATGAAGGCAATCCAGTTGAAGAATGGTGGCAATTTCGTGGATATCTGTTAGGCCTTGGAACTCCATCTGAAGGAACTACAAATTACTTGAAGATGGACAAACAATCCTCTACTGATGTAAGATATGTCTTGATTGTTGACGACAATGATGATGATTTCCTTACCCTAAATCCAAGCAATGACCAGACCCTTGTATCTGGTGCACTTACCGACCAGTGGGAAATATACTACACGAGTTCACCACAGACAGCACCTGTTAGGGTTGTTGGTGAGCACGAATTTGGTTGGTACAATGTAGACTTAGATAACGACCATATTGCCGAAGGAACCAGCCCCATTAACTGGGATACTGACGGCGATTGGATTGTTGATTGGTTTGAAGTAAATGATGACGAGGAAGATGGCTTGCGAGGCGATTCATCGCCACTAAGGTATGACTCAAGACAAACTGGTTGAGATTCACAACTAAATTTGGTGAAATTATGTCAGACAATGCGGTAGATGGTTTGGTAACTCTCCAAGAACGTGTTGTAAACCTAATAAAACAACTAAATATGCCCTTGGTTGAGGTAAGCATTGTAATACAAAATATGCTTTCTCCAATGCTTACATCCTTAGAAGAGCATGCATCAACAAATAATAGTGAGATACCTGATAAGTTGAAAAATCAGTGGCCTATTATCACACCAATCAGTAAAGAAGTGGCATCCTCATTGAGCGTTGATAAAATTTTATCAGTTGTCGATGAAGACCGAATGGATATTTTGATGACCTTAATACGAGTAACAATGGTCGAAACAGAAATGATTCTTATTGACGGCATTTCTACCCTAAGAATGTGGGAGCATTTGGCAAGGAGCCAATTATCTAGCATAACCTCACCTGGTCAATTATTCTCTCCATTTGAGATTCCAGAAGATTGGTGACAATTTTTTTTATAACAATGACATTTAGGTGAAACCATGGCAAACAGCAATTCAATCCCGTTACTGCTTGTTTTGCTCATGATCAGTGCTGGACTTTCGGGATGCTTTGGTGATGATTCAAAGGAATTAGAAAGAGGCATACCCGGAGGATTAACTCTCGCTTGTTTAAGCGACGATAAATATACTTCAATGGTCGTAGAAATTGATTATGAGTCTGACTACATGCCGGAACAAAGCTCCGTTGATATGTTAAAAGCCCGTCTTGAACAGGTATGCAACAAACCACAGGGTGTCGAAATACTGCTTACAGAGACCGATTTTGGGCACGAAGGTCAATGGTCTTCAAATGATGTAAGAGAAAAAGGTTGGAATGAAAAGTCAAATAATCCTGAAAGCGGTTCTACCCTTTATTGGCAAGCTATTTTTCCATCAGGTCAATACGCCAATGACGGTGTTCTTGGTGTGGCAGTAGATGCATCTACCGTAGCAATTTTTGGTGAAGCAGTGGATGATGCTGAGGGTCCTATTTTCAACCGACCATCTGCTGAAGAAATTGAAAACAGTGTTTTGGTACATGAATTTGGTCATTTATTAGGACTGGTTAATTTGGTCTATGAATCGCCGATAGACCACGAAGATGAGGAACACGAAGGTCATTCAAATAATGAAGATTCTGTCATGTATTGGGCCATTGAGTCAGCTAATATTGGGAACATAATAACAGGTCAATTACCCGATGATTTTGATTCCGATGACCTAAATGACCTTGCGGGCATGTTGAGTGGCGAGATTAAAACTAACAATCAATTGTGGACTAATTGATTATTTTTTTCAGCGACAAATTTGGTTGCCTCTCTCCAAGCATCAAATATCGAGTAGAACCAAAGAACAAACCACAAAACTACCGTTAAAGCGAGTGGTATTTGCAGCAACGCCCAGTCAAAACCCTTCTGATGCTTTCTATTGAAATGTTGACCTAAAAAGAAGAATGGGATTGCGGCAATGATAGCGGCAAACAATGGTCGCAGTGCGCCCCAAAATCCAACTCCCAATGTCATCTCTTTCCAAATCTGGCGGAAAATTTTGAAGCCAGTGACACCCGTTTTTGGCTCTTTTTCAACTTGGACAAATTGAGAATTGTTCATACTTGCTCGATTGAGACCAAACTCTAATTGCATGTCAATATAACCCATAAAAAAACACGAACAGGTCAAAAGTAATGGTGGACTCGGGTTTTCATGGTGCGAATATTGGTTACAGGATATGAACCATTTGGCGACCATAAAACCAATATTTCCATGGACATACTTGAAAAAATCCCAGAAATGATTACCATTTCAGACCCATGGCACGTCTCTCGGGATAAATTACTCCCCAACCAACAAATTTTTGTTGAAAAGATGGTCTTAACGGTGGATAAGAATGGCAGCAATGCTATCGCTAAAAGATTGGACCAAGGGGAGGTATGGGATGCAATAATACATCTTGGTTTGTGTGATTCATGTGATAAAATAAGGCTTGAAACTACTGCTAAAAACGTTCTTGATATGAGGATTAATGATAATTCTGGGCGTATGGTGAAGGATAGTAAACTGGGCAAGAGTAATATTTTGGCCAATGATTCTCTGATTCAAAGGTTATCTTATCCACCAATCAAACATATTATCAAATCAAATGACGCTGGTAGTTTTATTTGTAATGAGACATATTATCAAACATTGTTAAAATTATCAACTAAACGTCTGGAAAATATAATTCAGTGTTGCTTTATTCATTTGCCCAGTGAGGACCGAATGCCAGCTGCTGAATCGCTAGTGTCATTATATCAAATATTTAGCAGACTTTTTTTTAAACCAGTAATTGAGGTAGTTGGGGGCTTAATTATTGATGATGGGAAGATGTTGTTAGCCCGTCGTAATTTGTCATCTAATATGCCAGGTAAATGGGAATTTCCAGGTGGTAAAGTCGAAGCGAATGAGTCTTTGGTGGAAGCGATAATTAGGGAAATCAAAGAAGAGTTTAATTGGCATGTAGTTGAATGTAGTAACTTTGGTAAATGGTTTTTTGAATATGATGAGTTATGTTTTATACTACAATTAATGAGACTGTCTTTGACTACAAATCAACGTTATGATAATGTGGATGAGTGGACTAGCCATGACCACATTTCATGGTTCGACAGTATCGGTGACATTGACTTATTGGGCGCTGATAAGGATGCGGCAAAAGAGGTTATTAGGATGCTCAAATCCAAGTAGAAGCCTCACCATCAACTTCCATTTTGCGATCATCATTGATGCTTTTTGGCACAGCGTCTCTACCCTTATGCCATGTTGCAGCTTCGAGCCAGTCCGCAAGATTATCACCGCTCAACTCAACATCAATCACCCCTCCAAGTGGATTGCCTTGTTCCAAGTTAAATGCTATTTTGTTGGCAATACTCGCTTGCCGTAATAATTGGAAACTAGTTTTCTGATTTTTCAGTTTTATGCTCATTACATCTAAGGCTGTATCTAAAATTGCTTGTTTGTGGACCATTTGAAGGAAATTATTTAATGAAATTTGTTCATTTTTCCAATGATAATTAGTACTAACTCCAAATTCAGGTTCTGTACATTCATCTGCTGTGAAATCTGGAAATATGTTTTGTACGCTCTCAAGAACCAGTTTTGGAGATTCAGCTCCCGTTATTGTAGTAGAGATTTGAACCTTGATTCCTTCATCAAGACCATTCAACATAATCCTTTGTGCTGACACAATACGGCTAGGAGACAATTACTATTCAAACTGTTCATTTTACCAAAATTACGGGCAAGTATGAAATCGTGTACTCTTATCCATCATCATGGCTGGGGCAACTAATCCGTTAGTAGCAACAGTTATACCGATATTAAACGAACAGGACAACATCGCTGCTTGCCTAGGTTCAATTGTTAACCAAACACTTTCTAATGACCAACATATCATTATTGTATTAGATGGTGGATCAACAGACAAGTCAATCCAAATTGTCGAACAATTAATTGAACAGAACAGCGATGGTCCTGAAATAATTCTTGCTAAAAATAGAGGTAAATATGTTGCTGAGGCTAGAAACTTGGCCATGGAATTAGTTCCAAATTCGGTAAAGTATTTTCTGGAAATAATCGGCCATTGTACTGTGAGTGAGACTCACATTGCTACATTGCTAGACGAAATGGAAAGATTAGTGTCAATAAATGAGCAACCCATTGGTGCACTTGGGAGTAAAGTCACCTCTCGATTAGGACATTTAGAACGAGTTGAATCATGGGTGGAAGGTGCATTATCATCTCCTCTAGGCAGTGGTTCTGGGCAATTTGATAATTTTACAGGGACAGTGAAAACCGCTGTACCTGCTTTTTGTCTTCACAGCCGCGCAGCAATTGAATTAGTGGGTGGTTGGGATACAGATTTTATCACTAGTCAAGATAGTGATCTTTCCATGCGTATGATCGATGCAGGTTTTTTATTGTTCAAAACCGACTTAGTAGAAGTCAGTATGACTAAGCGCAAATCTTTGGGTAGTTGGGCTAAAATGGGTTTTAGGTATGGTTTTTGGCGTACTAAAATCGTTTTAAAGCACCCTAAAAGGCTTAGATTAAGGGAGTTTTTACCTTGGTTTGGCTTGATTTTAACATCGATTTTGTTGATGATTTCCTCTCCGTTTTGGTTTGTCCCTGCCACACTATATGGTGTAACATTAATTCTAGAATCCATAAGATTAGCCTTGCTTAAGCGTAGATTATCCTTGTTATTTGGTTTACCAATTTGCATCTTTTTACTTCATTTCATGTTTTCACTTGGCCTAATTTATGGATTCATTGGTAAGCCTAGTTCTTTTAACGACAGAGAATCAAAAGACGGGAACTCTCAATAACAATGCCCAATTTCAAGAGATGAGTACAATGGTTGAAAAGTCACTTAGTTCACAAAGTGTCTCGGTTCTGCCGATATTATTGTTGGGTTTTTTTCATGTGATCATCACTCCCCTTCGAGACGTATTCAAAATTGAACCATTGTTGATGATACCGTATTACCTGACTGGTGTGTTAATCGGGATTTTCATTTACCGTAAATCAAATACAGTCAAGGATTACGAATACCGCCGTTCTAAAGTTATGAAGCAAATGAAGAGGACCTACGCTGCTGAAGAGTCCGGGGTCTGGCAAAGTAATGCTGAAATCTCAGACAGGCTGAATGATACAACTAATTTAGCAAAAAATGTCTCGCAAATATCTACAGAATCGCCAGAAATGGAGTTGTCGGATGATAATAAAGTAGATGTTGATATGTTAAATGAATCAAAAACTATCGTAGAAGCAACTAGAAGAGTTTCTGGGAAATCAACATTCGACGAACAAGAGATAACTGCAACTATTGGGGCAACTAGGAAAATTAGTCCTATGGATAAATTTCTTGATTTCATTTCCGGTTTATTTAGGGGTGATTCATCTGTTGAATCAAGAGAGGAGAGAAGAATGGCAGCGCTTACTGCCGCTGCTGAAGCAGCCCCAGTTAGAGCAGTGAAACCTCAAGCACCGATTCAGTATGAGCGTAATGAGGTTTCAATCGAACCAGACTCTGATGTGTCATATTCAGATAATGTAGACTCTGATACTCCAAATTTACCAGAACAGCAAGGATTACAAAATAACCCCACTCCAGTAGTAAAGAATTATTCTGCCTTTGCTGCGCCCAATGCAGGTAATAATTCTACCCAATCAATAGAATCAATGGCCATGTTGCCAAATAGTAATCAACAGACTTTTTCTGCACCCGTAAGCGTTCAACAACCACAGTGTCGAGGTTGTAATTATCCCATCAAATCTGGTGACAGATTTTGCGATAATTGTGGTCTAGATGTTATTTGAGACTAAATCCATCCGAGATATTGAAAGACATTGTGTTATCCGAAAGCATGAAGGGGGATTTTTATGTCTGAGAAACGTGATTATTACGAAGTACTCGGTGTTGATAAATCTGCAGGCGATAAAGAGCTCAAGAATGCCTTTCGAAGTTTAGCACGTAAATATCATCCCGATAGAAGCACTGAAGAAGATGCTGAGGATAAATTTAAGGAAATTCAAGAAGCCTATGCAGTACTTTCGGATTCTGAAAAACGGCAAGTGTATGACCGCTTCGGTCATAATGGTCCAAGTGGCTCTCCGTTTGGCGGGTTTGGCGGTGGTTCATTTAACATCAATTTAGATGACATTCTAGGCGGCGATTTCTTTTCTAGCTTTTTTGGTGGTGGCGGGCGAAGATCACGAAGCAGAGGTAATGATGTTATTGTGAGATACTCAATAACCATTGAGTCAGTCTTTGAAGGAACCAGTGAAGAATTGGAAATAGATTTACCCTCTAAGTGCGAACCTTGCAATGGAACTGGTGCCGAAGATGGTGACATTATCTCTTGCAGTAATTGTGGAGGCCAAGGTAAAGTTAGAGCACGCCAACAAGTTGGTCCTTTCGTTCAAGATGTAATCCGAGATTGTCCGTCTTGTTCTGGTGTGGGACAACTCATAAAAACCAAATGTAAAACATGCAATGGCTCTGGACAAGAAATAAAAGAATCTAAATTACGATTTAATATTCCTCGAGGTGCAGAGGATGGTACAAGGCTTAGAATGCGCGGAAAAGGTGAACCTGCTCACAGAGGGAAAGGTGAAAATGGAGATTTATTTATTGAACTTGAAATTGAGGAACACCCTTGGTTTGAACGCTCAGGTTCAGATTTAATTATGTCTTTACCATTATTATATCCCGATTTGGTGGCCGGAACGACAATCACTTTGCCTCACATAGACGGAACCGAGTTAAAAATTTCAATACCAAAAATGACTAACTCCGGTAAAACTATAGAAATCCGTGGCAAAGGTTTGCCGAGAATCAGAGGTTCTGGCAGAGGTGACGTGGTGGTTTTGGTTAAATTACATCTGCCTAAAAAAATTAGTAAAGCCGACATGAAGTTAGTTAAACAAATGAACGTAGAACTTTCTCAGGATGAGTTGCAAGAACGGGTCATCAAAGATGCCAAAGAGCGACGCCAATGACGGTTTATTCTTCTTCGTTAATTCTGTACAATGTTTGAGCAACTCTAGATGCTGCGGGTTCTCCATCCATTCTTCCATTCAATTCTATGTCTACTGAACTAGAGGTCCCAGTCAGTTCCACAGAGACAAAGGTTTTGTTGCCTGCATTCATCGAGTCTAGGAATATTTCATCGCCGGAAAACAAGAACCTAGGAGTGACAGAATCTATTTTCCATGCTTGTCCTTTTGGTGAATCCAATCGCAGAGCAGATATTTCCCAAGATCCTTTGATTATGTAAACTCCAATCATTACAGGCCACGAATCATTATGTTTGGCTATTCTTGGGTCCAGTTTCCAAGCAGCGATTGCTACATTTTCAGTCCGATAAACTACATCAGCCTGGCCCCATGTTTCACAGGCTTCTTCCCAGTCAAGTATAGCAACAGCTTCAAGCGACTTTGCCAATAATCGACGATTTTGTTTAGGACTAATTCCCTTGTCAAGCTGTATCTTTAACCATTCTAGTCGTTGCTTTTTTGATTTAAGTCGCTCAGCAAATAATTTCTTCTTCTGTACAGTGATTAGTAAGTATATTGCTGGAGTTAAGAGCAGGAATCCAAAAATCCATCTTGCAATAGAACCCCATTTTTGGGCGTTTTCATCTGGGGGGAACCAGGGTTCTTCACCTTCATCTACAAGTTGATAGGTTGTCAATATAGTGTATTCAATAGGTGGTGTGTAATTACCCCAATCAATATTAGTCGTGTAATTAATTAATGATATACGGAAAAAGTGTGTGCCTCTTGGTAATTCCATAGCAACTTGTAATTTGCCGTTGACAATTGTTTTGGTCTTTGATTCTATGTCTGACCAATCAACTAAGTCCTTGGAAATCATTTCGATTTCAAGTGATTCAATATCTCCCTCAATTTCAAACTTGACAAAGTGGACCGAATCTTCCCAGGCAGTAATTTCCATTTTGTATACATCAGATGTATCTCCAATCGAAGTAGTAAACTCACCTCTGATAGTTGGTTTTGTTAAATCAATTGTTGGCCAAGAGGAATTGTCTGTTGAAATTCTCATAGGTGGTAAAGATGGTGCGTCATAGCCACTTTGGCTGTCCGCAAAAATATCTGATTGAGCTACTAAATGAAATGCACTACCGGTAAATACCAATCTTATGGCAGAAGAGTTCGGCAGCGGAAATAACCAGTTTTCTTTTGCAGGCTGCATTATTCCATCACCAGCAGATAGCCAAGTTCCTCCCACAAGACATTGGTAAGAGTAATTTGTGGGCACATTTGTTGGATTAAATATGAGTGCAGTAGTGTCATTAGTATCAATAATTACGGTTTTTGAGGTGTGTCCAAAGATTTCATTTTGTTCAGACAAGTTCCACATCATCGAACTGATAGGTGGATGATTGATTATTTTGAGGGACCACAATGTGTTGACGCTTTGCGATGTCGCTTTGATAATTATTCGTCCACTATCGGTTACAGGAATAAATATCACATTTGGATTCTCCAAGAAATTGGTTGGTGTTGAGGTAGCTAGGACACTTCCTAAATATGATTCATTTATTTGGTCTTGAAAATATAATTCAAAATCAATATCAGAACTACTATACGCAATTGATAGTTCTAGATTATCCCCAACTTCAACATCTATCCCCAAAAATTCTGATTGTTCCGAATCGAGCAAACCATTGATGTAGAATTCATCGTTTAGATTGCCAGTCCCTAAATATGTAGCCAATATGCTTGATTCTTTATCGATACAAGAATCAGTTTGGTGACAGTCATAGATTTCGACTAGTGGGTGATTTTCCCCCGGAGAAGGTCTTATTGTTGGAAAGGTCTCATTTGGTGCAAGTAGTGAAATCACTTCCACATCTTGCGCGTTATTATTCTCAATAGTCAATTCTAAAATCCCTGAAGTGTTGACTTGTCCCATGAACTTTCTAGCATCTTCGAATAATATTGCTTCGTTGTGTGTTAGGTC
>JAQXFJ010000149.1 GCA_029250385.1 Candidatus Poseidoniaceae archaeon
GATGATGGCTTGTCCCGCATTGTTCATCTGGCCATAGGTATACGCTGTTCCATTGTTATACAGGAAATACAGGCTTTCGTTGAGATTGTGGAGGTCGCCTACGCCTGGGTTGGGGAAATCCCCGTCGTAATTGGTGTACAAGGTCGTACCGTTCGTCGTTCCATCAGTGCTCCAGAGGCCCGGTATGCTGTCGGAATTACTGAAATACTGCGTGCCACGTATATATACAACGTTTCCGATGGTTACATCGCCGATCGCAACAAGGCCAGATTTGACCAACTGCGTACCTGCGGTTGTTCCATCGGTTCGCCAAATGGCATGGTCGGCGTTGGTCGTTCCAGTCTTGACGGAAAAGTAGAGGTAATCATCTGTTGAGGTGAACAACTGAGCAGAAAAGTATTTGTCGCCAAGTGCCGAATTGCTACCCGTGTAAACGTCTTTCACCATGACAGTGCCCGACGGCGTCCCGTCCGTCTTCCACAGTTCGTACCCTTTGCCGTTTGCAGAACGGCTAAAGTACAACTCATCGTTGAACAATTCAAGACCGTAATTTCCTGTATCACAGACAAACGGCGTTGTTCCAGCAGCCGTTCCGTTACTTCGATACAAACAGTATCCATTAGTGCCATATGGATTGCCACCGGTCAAGAACCAGAGCCAGCCATCATGAACGATGAAGTTACTCGGGTTGGTCATTCTCGGAATGCTGTATCGGGTGCCGGGCGAGAGATCGACAAGAAGGCTTAGACCCGAACTGTTGTACATCAATACCTCTCGTCCGTTGTTATTCCAATGACCGCCGCCGTAGAAGGATCCGTTGTATTCGGTGACGCTATGGAAGTTACAGTTGCTGACATAGCAACCCGAGGTTGTGGCTATCACGGTTCCGCTGGAGGTTCCATCAGTCTTCCAAATCTCAAGATTGCTGCTAGTATATCGTGAAGAAAAGTGAACCTCATTGTTGAAGACAAAGAAGGTGCTTGGGTTGGATGAGGTGGTTCCTGGGAGAATGTCCTTGACCATGCTTGTTCCAGAGGCCGTCCCATCGGTCTTCCAAAGTTCCCCCCCAGTGCTGTTGGTTGATGCTTGGAAATACATGATGCCGTTGTGAACAATGCGATGAGTGCATGAAGAGAATGAAATTCCCGTAGTAAGAACGTATGGATTGCTAATCGATGCCGACAGGCTTGTGTTGAACGCCCACATCCGCCAGTCATCTGTTTTGAAAATCAACAGGTCTCCATATGCGCATGCCCCCGATGATGCTGAAAGCGTACCGGCGCCCAGAATGGATGAGATGCTGCCTGTTTGACCGAGCAGAGTCGGCGTGATGGTGTAGGATGTGCCGTTGGTCAGCGTGTAATTGTCCGGACTGTAGTCAACGTTCGGGGTTGGCTCATTGATTATTAGGTCAAAGGTTGCAGAAGCAGAACCACCAGAGTTGTTTGCGTAAACTGTGTATGTCACTGTATTTTGATTCACAAATGGTTTACCACTAATTACACCATTAGTGAACGATAAGCCACTTGGTAAAGATGGTGAAATCTCCCAAGTCGAGACTGTTCCACTGGTTGTTGGCGTAATATCAGTCATATTGTAGCCACGAACAATAGTGTAAGGGCTACTTGGATAGGATAATGTTGGTACCGTATCATTGATTGTTACATTGATGTAAGTAACAGATGAGCCACCAGAATTTGTTGCCGTAATCATAAATTGTGTTGTAGCTAATGTTATACTTGGCGTTCCTCCAATCATACCGTTATTGATGCCGAAATGGAATATGCTGAGCAAATTTGGTGAAATAGTGTATGACGTTGGGGTACCACCGGTATTTGTTGGAAGTATGGTTGAGGAAATTGTAACGCCTTTAGTAAAGTTAAATTCATCCGGCGAGTAATAGATTGATGG
>JAQXFJ010000151.1 GCA_029250385.1 Candidatus Poseidoniaceae archaeon
TAAGCACTTCCAACAAGCGCTTGCCGTAGATAGCTCCAGATGCACCAGTTATCGCAACAACAATCTCGCCCATATCAGCGCCTAGGTATTGTTGCTTTTATTGACTTGTTTTCAAGTAAGTGCCGATTCAAGCGCTTTTTCTAAGGCGGAAATGGCCGATTCGAAAGATTTAGGTTCTATAGACCACGCTACTCTGACCCAACTTTTGAGACTGTCACAAAACATTGAACCAGGTATTACCAATAAGTCATTATCTTTACATGGCCCGTCGGCAAAATCCTCTGCTAATATTTTGTTTGGCAATTCGAAGCAACCAAAAATACCCGCTTCAGGTTCATTCCAAATTATCGAAAAACGTTTCAAAACTTTTCTCAGTTTGGGTAAATTTTCATTCCGGTAATGTTCTATGGCAGTATCAACCTCATTCAATTTGTGTAACGCAGCACTTGCAATGCGCATTGTTGGGCTACCCATTGATCCTGAAAAGGTCATAAAAACTCTTCTTGCTATTTCGATAGTTTCTTTGTCTGAAATAATCCACCCAAATCTAATTTGGCCCAGAGAATAAATCTTGGTAAGTGAGTTGATAGATATGTTACCATTACCGTATTTGTGCATTGGGTGATAATCTGTTTTTGATCTATAAGCATCAAGGTAAACTTCATCAGCAATTATACTAACATTATTTTCCTGTGCCGTGTCTGCAATCCATTTTCTGTCATCAGAATTAAGATTCCATCCACTCGGATTCGAGACTGGTGTAATCATTAATATGTCTGATTTTTTAATTGCAATAACCCATTCATCTCTATTTATGCGCCAATTTCCAATCCCGTTTTTAGGTGGGTATCGCTTGATTCTAATTACCTCATCAGCCAAAATTAAGGCAGATTGTGGTAATGGTGCATAGGTTGGTGATTCAACAGCAACCACTACATCTTGTTTCATACTCCTGAGTTTTGTTATTGTTGCTAGTAGTGATAAGTTGATACCTTGAGTTGCTCCATGGCAAATTAATACATTATCCACTGAAACTCCTTCCCGCTTGGCAATGATTGTTCTAGGGTCTTCTATTTTCCCCATATGCTTCTTGCCTATGTCGTAAATTCCATGGTTCAGTAGTTTAGGTATGTCCCAGTCGTACTGCATCCCACTAAATGACAAATTATGTTTACGCTCTTGAATCAGTCGTGGAATATACCAATCCAAGTACTCGATGGGCGGTACTGAATTTTTGAATTCAGACAAATCAAATCGGGGCCAATAAGTAGACATGATATTCCTAAATCATCAAGGCAATTATTTGTTCTTATTGTGAATTTTGTATTATTTCTGGCTTCTACTCAAGATTTTGGGCATGGTGTCAATTAGAGAATTGAGGACTTTATCCCTTGGTACTTCATGACCAAGTCTTGCTAAACAGGTTGTTGTAGATGACTCTAAGCCGCAGCCAGCTAAACCTTCAACCCTGTTTGGGGGGGTATTGAGATTTATCGTAAAACCGTGTCTTGAAGTCCACCTCAGGAAAGATAAACCGATGCTACAAATTTTGTACCCATCTAGCCAAACACCTTGCATTCTTTCATCTCTATGGCATTTAATTCCCAAAGGGGCTAAACTATCTATAACCCATTGCTCAATTAATGTGATGATTTTAGCGACTGATGATTCACCAGGTAAATCCCACTTGAAAATTGGATAAACAACTATCTGGCCTGGTCCGTGCCAAGTTAGTCCACCACCTCTGTCAACTGAGTAAGTGGGATAACTTGGTGGTGCAGTAATTCCGTCATTTCTTGCTCGAGGGCCGATAGTGACTATTTCTGGATGTTCCAAAATTAGCATTGTGTCAATTATTTCATCATCTATTCGTTGTTTTTGAAGATTTTTCATTATCGAAAAAGCCTCATCATATTGAACAACTCCCAAGAATTGGACATTGACATGTCGATCCTCAGCCATAAACTGGCGAATCATTGCTATGCCATAGACTTAATCAAAAATCAAACTCGATACTTTCCAAATCTTTCCGGCCAGCCTTGTAAGCCTCTATGGCTGCTTTTGCGATGGCTTTTGGATCATTAACAATTTGTTTATCAATTTTATCTCCGTTAAACAGGTTATCTCCTACCATTACAGAATCCATTAATGAGAGGTTCTTATTGCCTGGTTGTTCATTTTCTTGAATCATTCTTTCCATATCGACGGTGATGGCTTGAATTCCTTCTAGTTCAATGGTTTTCTTCTCTAATTCCCCTTCAAGATCTGAGACCTTTATCTTTGTCTCAGCTAATTGTCCTCGAAGTAGTTCGGATTCTCTCCTTGCTGCGCGCATTTCCTTAGCTAGTTCTTCAAGCACGTCTTTTGCCGAGACAGGTTGTTCACGTAATTCGTCTTGCTGAGACTGTTTGGTTGTGTTTTGTTGATTTCTTATTATGTTGGGGATCATAGAGTCATCTTCGCCACTGTAAGTTGCGCTTAGATATTTGATTGAAATGTTGGCTGCTATCACAAAGCCAAGAGCCATAAATGCGAGTATAGATGCCTGTAAATCGTGCTTCGGGAGCATATGTATTCCGGAATCGAGTCGATAAAAATAATCATAGACACTTAATAGGGTAGTAATCATCATAAATGCAGAGAAGAAATAGATGACTACGATTCTCCTATTTTCTTTTCTGCTGGTCTTTGAGCACGATACTGGCTCAGGGAGGCCAATTCTACCTTCTACAACACCAGTAGGATCGAGTGCCAATCGCCTAATTATTGGCCGTAGATTGCTCTCAGCCTCAATCATATCTCTAGCGTGGGTCTTTCGACGTTTCTTTGCCAGACTAAATCCTGAAGTCAAGACTAAACATCCAGCAATATAGTATGTCCAAAACCACGGCCCATCTGGGGAGTTTGTGTGGGGCAACTCATCGCCAACTTCAACTCCTAAGTCTACTTCAGGGGTCAATAAGAAACCATTTAATTGTAATTTTAAATCGTTTGAAGTATACTGTTCATAATTACATTGGTGATGATGATTGTGTTCTCGAGAATCACATTTGATTTCTTCATAATCAGCGATGTTGGTTGAATATTCAATTAAGGCAGAGGCTGAAATAATTAAGATAGCTAAAATTATAGTTTTGGCAAAAAATACTCCAAAAGCACTTGGCGGTTTAGCAAATATTTGTTGTACTCGGACATTTCTTGATTTTTTAGAATTAGGTTTATGCCAAAATAATACAACCATGATTCCTATAATGGCAAATAATGCTAATTCTTGATTTATGTGGAAATTATCTTTCATATGTTATCAAGTAATTATATCTCTCCGATACTACTTAAAACAAATGCTAGAACTCTCCAGAGGAGCCAAAACCACCAACTCCTCGGTCGGTAATTCCAAGTTCGTTGTAATTCATTTCAATAAATTTGACCGTTGGTACTTGGGCAAATAGTAATTGTGCGATTCTTTCTCCTTTTCTGACTAAGAATTCTTCCCCTTGCCCAATCCAGGTCGCTAATACCATTAACTCACCACGGTAATCTGAATCGATAGTTCCAACTCCGTTAGGCATGATCATTCCCTTCTTGCCAAGTGATGACCTACACCGAATTTGTCCTTCCCATCCATCAGGTATAGCTACGGCAATACCTGTTCTTATCATCGAACTTTGATATTTTTTTACAATGGTTTCCTCAAGCGCATACAGGTCCCATCCTGCAGCTTGTGCACTGCCTTGGGTAGGG
>JAQXFJ010000158.1 GCA_029250385.1 Candidatus Poseidoniaceae archaeon
TGATTGACTTATCTCATTACTACTAGAGTCTCTGGCAAGTTGATATGAATCTTCAATTATTATCTTTGGTTCACCATCCTCTAGATCGATATAAGCGAGTGGTTGGCTGTTGACGTTTCTAAAAGCGTCTCTTCGTGATGTATGTAATTTCCTAACCCCAGTTCCTGGCTGAACCGCACAGGTTCCATCGTGGCTTGAAGCATGCATTACTACAACTGCTGAATCACCTCGTATGGCCATCGGTTTTGGTCCGTTGGCCGCCCAGTAAACTGCAGATATCAAATTTTCAGCAGCATCAGATGAGCCTCGATCGGAGGAACGCTGTGAGCCGACTAAAGCAATAGGTCCAGGTGGTGCTTTGCCATCTCCCGACCAAGCAAAGCACATTGCCGCAGAAGTGATGTGTAGAGTGTCTGTGCCGTGAGTGATAACTACTCCGTGGCAACCATCATTGAATGCTTGCTCTGTAGCGTCAATCATTTTGTTCCAATGCTGTGGCCGAATATCATCGCTAAACATATTGCCAAGTTTCACCGCATCAATATTGGCAATCTCTCCTAATTCAGGAATTGTTGATACCAACTCTTCGGGTTCAAATTTGGCAATAACTGCACCAGTTTTGTAATCTACCTTTGATGCAATAGTTCCACCGGTGTGAATGATTCGTACTCTTGGTAGTCCTTCTTTGAATTCCACTTGATTATAATCTGGTGATTCTACTTCAGCCATTTTATCCACCATTGTTAAGGATTCAATATCTTCAACAGGATAGCTTGCGTTGTAACCATTGACCAGTTTGATAGTCAAATGACCTTTAGATGCAGGGTGAAGAATAATTCCTTCATGGGAGGTTTTTCCGTTATGGCCATTGACTTCAATTTTGACCTTGTGTCCAATATCCGGAATATCGACCATGATATCCCCAAGAATTGGCGGCTCATCAAGAGTTCGCTTCACTGAGACAAGTCTTTGACTTTTTCAACCAAGTCCATTTTTCGCAAACGCCAAACACCAATCGGTGTCATAGCAATGGCGATTATTATCACACCAAACATCAATTGGAATGCGACACTTGGCACGATTACTACAGGAACATAAAATTCCCAAGACGAGAATGAAGCAGCTAACCCAATCGCTCCACCATAGGCAAAGAATACCCCAACTATACCACCAATAATTCCTATTAGTAAGCTCTCGAATAGTAACATACTGCCTAATCTCTTGGTTGAAGCCCCAAGTACTCGTAGCGTTGCTAGTTCGAAATCTCTTTCAGCTACATTCATGATCATCGTGTTAAGCATAACAGCAATAGTGAATAACAGTCCAAGATACATTATGGCTTGGAATATTTGGGTTTGCTGTTCAATCAATGATTCAATTCCATCGATCAAGGTTTGGCGTTCAACAATTCCAGCAGATATTTCACCCAATTGAGTATCTATTTCAACTCCCTCTGGCATCTCAAGGTATACCGATGTGGCATTGATTCCGGTAATTTCGGTTAACTCGCCACGAATGAAATACATGGTTCTGGATATTTCGCCCCGAGTAATGCCAACAATCTCAACAGCCGTTTCTGCGCCATTAATTGACACAACTTGAGTATCGCCGATATCCCATTCCAAAAATACCATGGCACCTTCATCCATCATAACTTGAGTCGTTGGCTGTGAACTATCTGGTAATATTCCTTCAATCAAATTCACTTCACGCATTCCATCAGTATAGGACTCTAAACCAACAACGGTAAATGACCTGCTGATGTCACTTGAATCATCCACAGTACCAAGTGGTATCTCGATTAGTAATTCAGTAGTGGCTGAAACATTCGCTGCCCATTCTAGTACGGCATCTTCGCCATCAGTCATGACAAATACTTGCACATCCCACGATTGGTCATCTTCTAATCCAGTGATAAGGGTGTCTTGAATACCTGCAGACATCATTTGAATAGAGCCAAACAGCATTAATGAAATACCAACGGCAATAAAAGTCATTGTCAGCCTAATTGGCTTTCTGACACTCGAGCGAATGGATAGTCCAAGGGTAGTTGGCATCCATGCAGTCAATTTCCTGAGCAGATTGGAGCCAACACGCATTTCATTTTGTCCACTGAGAATTTCTAGTGGTTCAAGTCTGCTAGCTTTCCATGCCGGTAATATCCCTGAAAGAAATACGATAAGCATTGTTGGAATGATCACGGTGCTGTAAGTAGCTAGCGGTATGGTACGTTCTATTATCGGCACGCCAACGATGTCTTGATAGAAATCCAACATCCAATTCATTCCCCAAGGGCCAATTAAGCAACCGATTATACATCCAAGTCCTCCTATGGCTAAGGGCGCAATCAGGTAACCGGATAGCAGAGATTTTCTGGGTACCCCAAGGGTTCGCAGAACCGCGATTTCTTTGGCCTGACTTTGAACTAATCTTTGCAAACTTAATACAATGGTAATTGAAGCAATTGCTGCAATCATTACGGTGAAAGGAATAGTTGCACGTTTTGAGCCTTCTAAGTCTTGTCGCATCACTTCAACTTGTTCATTTTGCCCTCTATCTCTGACTCTGGCATCTAATTCTGTCAGATTGATTGCACTATCAACAGCAGATTTTATTTTATCAATTTCTTCTCCTTCATATGCTTCTGTGTCAGGTAAATCAAAAGATGGTGTGCCATTGATGTCAAGGACGATTAAATTACTAGAACCCAATTCATTACCGGTTAACCTTGACATTCCAGTCTCGGATAAGTACCCTACCACAAATTCACCCGATTCAGGTGGAAAAATAGAGCCTTCTGGGGCCATAATTACGTGTAGCGGATGATAGCCAATTCCCACAATAGTAAATTCTGCACTTGCATTACCCGCACCTATCGTGACGTTATCATCGATTGTTAATTTGAGCGCATCAGCAACATGCGCATCAATGACGATTTCATTACTAGTCGATGCGACTCTACCTGATGAATGCCCTTCCGGCATCCACACTCGATCAGAGTTAGCATTGGACGGTATGCCATGCCACAGTGAGTTGATAATTTTCTCATCTCCATTATCGTCATAGAACATTGCGCCCTGGAGGATAGTTCGGCCTTCGCATGAATCTAAGTCTTGACTGGAAGTTTCGGCTAAAGAATCAATCAACCCTGCACAAAAATCAGCTACTTGTTCTGGACTCCACAAGGTGCTGCGATTGTCAATCCAAAGGTCACCAAGATTAGCCCCTTCTTCATCATCAGCATTCATTGTTTCATACATGCCATCCAAGTTGTGGGAATAACCGCCAAAAGTGATGCCGGCAAATACTCCTACAGAGACCATAAAAACCACTGCAAATAAGCGAAGTTTGGTTCGCCATAGACTTCTTGCAAGTCGTTTATTAAGCAAAGTAGACACTTGACCACCTCATTCATCTTCAGTATTGACTAACTTGTCAGAAACAATTTTACCACTATCAATACGAATTACCCTAGTAGCATAACGTACTAATCCCTCATCATGGGTCACAAACACAGCAGTGATGTTTTCTTCCTTGCAGGCGTTAACCAAGGCAGTCATTACTTTTTGTGAAGTTTCAGTATCAAGATTGCCAGTCAGTTCGTCACCAAGAAGTAAATTTGGCCGCTTAGCAATGCTTCTTGCGATAGCAACCCGTTGTTGTTGACCGCCACTTATTTCTCCCGGAAATCGATTAATTTCATCTTCAAGGCCAACTAGTTTGAGTAGTTCAATTGCCCTTTTGGGGTCTTTATTGCCAGATAATTCTTGGATTAACAAAATATTTTCTAGCACAGTTAAATCTTGTAACAGGTTGAAGAATTGAAACACATAACCGATGTTTTCTCTACGGAATGATGTCATTTGTTCAGAATGATTTCTTGGAACATCACTGCCATTGAAAGTATAACTGCCCCCAGTTGGGCTATCTAGTGAGGATAGGCAATTTAGCAGAGTTGTTTTCCCAGACCCTGAGGGGCCTAGTAAGATTACTCTTTCACCTTGGGTAATTTCAAAGGATACACCGTCCAAAGCCTTGACAACACCGGCTGGGGTTTCGTAATGGCGTTGTATATTTTGCATCTGTAGTAAGTTAGTCATGAATATACACCGTGTATATCCTAATCCACCTGAGGCACCAAATTAAATTAATCGGCTTGTGGATTAGTGAATATATTAGTCTACCAATGCATCATGTGAATATGTTTAGCAGACTTGGTGCCGGGAGCGGGGCTTGAACCCG
>JAQXFJ010000166.1 GCA_029250385.1 Candidatus Poseidoniaceae archaeon
CCCCCTCATCACCAAAGAAAACCGTGAAGGGAAAGGGGCCGTTTCCTGCTATTGCTGCCCCTTGACCGTCTTCCATTGCCGGATATAATACACGAAATTCAGCATTATTTTCCTGGTAATCATCCCATCCGACCGGAAAATCTACGCCGATGTGTTGATTTTTGAAGTTCGGATCTTCTTGTGGATGTGCGCTGCCATATCCAGAAAATGCGACATTGATAAGCATAATCAGAACCAGCAAAAATGCTTTTTTCCTCAACAACACCATCTCACTATAACTAACGCTAGGACACATCATATTTTGAAATTGGTGCCTCATGCATAAGATGCAAGAACAGTCTCAGCTTGGATTAATTTACTCATGATTAAGTCCAAACTTGGCAGATGATCCTTATGCTGAGGCGCCCATAACTGTGACCATGACTCGAGATGCTGGGCGGCGAGTAACCATCTCCCATCAACATCCTTATGTTTTATTGCAGCGATTCTATCAGTATGTTCTCCATCAATTGGATGGTATTGAGATTTGGCGCAAAAACCAGACACTGTGATATTTTCGGGAAATGAGTCATCATCAAAATTAACCAACACATCACAGGTTCTCTCAGAATTATCAGCACCATTAAACCAGTCATAGTCATGTAAATTTCTCTTACCGCCAAATGCTTTCACTGTCCCTCCAAGAGTAGTCCAAGCGCGCGCTGTTGAACGAGCCGCACCACCTCCACCGATAATGCCTAGACAAGCACCAGAGGCCACATCTACACCAAAATACTCAGCAACTCTAACAAAGCCAGAACCATCAACATTTGAAGACCACCAGCCAAAGCCATCCCAGCGCAATACATTGACTGATTCGATAATAGATGAATCGTTAAAGTCAACCACTGCTGGAGACTTCAACTGATGCTTCAATGGATAAGTTAAATTTAACCACACCTCTTCAGTAAATGATTTGGTTGGTAATTTAACATCACACTTGAATGGTAAGAGTCTAGCAGATTCTTGACGTTCTTCTTGAACCAAATCACTCAAAGATTGCTTAACTTCTATTGTTGAATCAAGTACCTTCTGCATAAGGGCTCGATTGCGAAACTTACCAAATGGTGCGCCAGTTAAATTCCAATTTACTGGATTTAGGGAGGATTTGACATAACCCCAGGCTAAGGCATCTTGAATGAATTCTGCTTCTACGAGGTCAGTATTCAATAGATTGAACCTATTGACTTTCGGCAGAACTTGGCTCAAGTGCTGAGCGACAATATTGATTAACACCGGAGAAAGTGAATGCGAGACTGGACTACCAGCCACCCCATAATACACATCCGCCATGAATTATCGTCATGATGATACCTTTTCAATCACTCTATTGACATACACAATATACAGATAGGTTTGAAAAAGAAGGCGAACAACGTAGACCATGGACGCAGGTAACTTGTTCACCAATCAGCATCGTGGCAAAGGAATGATTGCAGGTCTAACTGCTCTTTTGGGACTGTGGTTTTCCGCCGCAATGTGGATTGAATTCAACGACGCATTAGGTGGATTCTTTGGACCTAGTATGGGAGTAATCATTGGCACAGTGGTATTTTTATTATATCAAACCAAAAAGAATGAGCGAGAATTTACTCAAGGCAGCAATTACACTACTTCAGAAACCACTTCCATGTACAGAGATAAAACTGGCAGAATGCAGCAAATTGAATCTGACACTGAAGTCGGGAGAAATCCTGTTGTATTTGTTGCAGCATTGTACTGTGCTATTATCCTACTCAGTGAATTATCCTGGTCAAACTTCTTTTGATTGGTGATTCAGTGGATTTTTTTGATTTGTTTAGGTTAAAACAAAAGGCGGAAGCAGACAACCCTCGTACAGTATTTTACATCATTTTTGAAAAAGTTTCAATACTTTTTGTGTTGTTAATTATCCTAGCTGTCGGACTAGCTCTAGAGCTCCCATCATGGGGAGTTGCCTTACTGGTTGGATTGTCCCTAGGACCTGTTGTTTACGGTCATTATTATTTCATTTACATCAGGCCGGTCCTAAAACAACAGGAAGGTTGATGAGTGCAAGACGCTTGAGATGGTCAGTGATAGTATGGGTTTGTTCGGAGATCTTCTAGATTTTATTGGCCTTGGTGGCATTACCGGAATTGATATTCTGTTCGCCGTTATGGCGATTATTGGCACTGGACTATTTTTGATATATTTCCTCTTAGTGATGCTATTTGGTTTTGCTGATGACATGTTACCATTTGACATGGAAATGAGTGCTGATGGAATATTCCATCTCTTTACAATCCAAGGTATTCTCAGTTTCATGATGATGTTTGGGATTTTTGGACTTGCCATGACTCAAGCAGATCAAAACGCCCTCCTAGCAATCATTGTTGGTGTAATAGCAGGTTCGGTTTCGATGTACATTGTCGGTAAAATTTTCCAAATGATGAAAGGTCTAGAAATGGATAATACCATCAAGTATTCTGAAGCAGTAGGTGCAAAAGGCACGGTCTATCGAACAATTAACGCCGGAGAGCATGGCCAAGTACAAGTCGAATATCAAGGCGCATTAAGGACCTCCGATGCTGTTGCTGAAGATGATACTATAACCATTGAAACCGGCAAATTCATCAAGGTGGTAAAAACAATTGGTGAAACCTTAATTGTCATACCACTTGATATTTCAGTAAATTCCGATTCGTGATTTCAAAACATTTTGTCATCTAGTGACGGGTCAAGCCTCTTAAAGTAGGTCTGTGTCCACTTAACATGGCCCTAGCAGAGAGTTTAGTAGTAATTGGAATTGCATTATTCGCATTAGTAGTACTATTGACTATTTATTTAGCAACTAGCAGATATAAATTAGCACCATCCGACAAAATTTTGGTCGTTTATGGTAATGTCAAAACAGGCGGCGCCGCTGCTTGTTACCACGGTGGTGGTAAAATTGTCTGGCCACTTATCCAACACTATGCATACTTGGATCTCAAGCCGATGACTATCAGCATTAATCTAGAACATGCACTATCCCAGCAAAACATTCGTATTAACGTCCCATCTACGTTCACTATCGGTATATCCACCGCACCTTCTATCATGTCTAATGCAGCAGAACGTTTGCTTGGATTGCCTGCACCACAAATTGAAGACATGGCAAAAGAAATTATTTTTGGCCAACTTCGTCTAACTGTAGCCTCGCTAACTATCGAGCAAATCAATCAAGACAGAGAAGCTTTCCTTAGAATGGTATCAAACAACGTCGATACTGAATTGCACAAGATTGGACTTTACCTAATCAACGTCAACATTACTGACATCACTGATGAGGCTGACTATATCGCATCCATTGGTGCCAAGGCTGCTGCTGTGGCAATTGCTGACGCAACTGTTGACAGAGCAGAGGCTGCACGTACTGGTGCTGTTGGTAAGGCCGCTGCAGACCGTGAAAGAGAAATCGAAGTTGCCAATAACGAGGCGGAATCTGATAAAGGTCAGAAAGCGGCTGAGGCAGGAAGACGTGTTTTCGTTCAACAACAAGAAGCTCTGGCGGTTGAAGGTGAAAACCAATCTCGTG
>JAQXFJ010000187.1 GCA_029250385.1 Candidatus Poseidoniaceae archaeon
AGGAATACAATGGGTGTTCAGTCCCTCAGTACACTCGCTACCCTTCGATATGCCCTTAGAAATACCATCAATGCACTAAATTGTTAACATTGAGAAATACAATTGTTCACCTAATGAAATGTTGAAGGGCTGCATAGGGTTGAGTCAAATTATGAACCCAATCGTTGCATCACTGCTTGAATTTAATCAGGCTTTTGAAATCCCTAAATTAGACCAACCAGACTTAGGACCTGAAGAGATGATTGAACTGAGAATCAAATTACTCAAAGAGGAAGTCGAAGAATATGCCGAGGCGGCAAGAGCAGGAGATCTCGTTGAGGTTCTTGATGCACTTGCTGATATTGGCTACATTCTTGCTGGAACGATAATCAACCACGGCATGCAGAATATTTACGATGATGCGTTTAATGAAGTTCACCGGTCAAATATGGCAAAACTGGTTGATGGTAAAGTGATTCGACGGGAAGACGGAAAGGTGTTGAAACCAGAAGGATGGCAGCCCCCACAACTTGCTCAATTCCTCTCATGATTCGCTTAAGTTATGCATAATGACACATTAGCGCTGTTATGAGCCGACCTGTTGCCCTAGTTACTGGAGGTGGCCAAGGAATTGGTGCGGCTACTTGTAAACGTCTTGCACAAGACGGTTATGACGTGTTATTGACTTACAATACATCATCTCAACCGGCCGAAATGTTAGTCGATGAAATACGCCAAAGCGGGTATGATGCACTAGCAGTAAAGGTCGATTGTGCTAATGATGGCGAAGTTGGGCTACTCGGAATCCATCCTTGGATGGCAAGAAAAATAGACGTTTTAATTCTAAATCATGGCGCTTACCACCGAGTTGCAGCAGACCAAATGACCATTGAAACATTGAGAAATACCATGGCCATTAATTTCGAAGGTGCTGTTGGAGTTTACAGAGCGGTACAACCACACATGACAGATAATGCAAGAATGGTTGTAGTTGGTTCACAATTAGGCATAAGAGGTTCCCCCCATGGTGCGGATTATTCTGCATCAAAAGCAGCTCTCGCAGTATGGGCTCGTTCTTTAGCGCAACAGGTAGGGCCTGAAGGGAAGCGAGTAAACATACTAGCGCCAGGCTATGTCGATACGGCAATATTGGCTGGCGACTCTGCCCAGAAGCGTCAACAGAGGGAAAATGAAGTACCTCTCAAAAGGGTAGGAACTCCGGAAGATATGGCTGGAACTATAGCTTTCTTAATCAGTGAAGACTCTTCATACATCACTGGAAGTATAATCCATGTTAACGGTGGATTATACTTGCCTTGAGCAATACCATAATTCAAAACCATTCACCACTAATTTAGGATAACGGGGGAGTAATATGTCAAGCGATTGGGACGATAGCGGCGAGTTTGAAGTAATCGCTAATCTCGACGTAGAAGATGCAGATATCGACATGAGAGATCCTTTTGACCTTTCAAAAGCACTTGAAGGTGCTGCTTTAGAACACTTAAACCCAGATAAAAAGCGATTTATCTTACACTCTGAATTCAAACCTGCTGGCGACCAGCCAAAAGCAATTGAAAAATTGATTTCTCAATTGGAAAATTCACAAGAAAGATGTGTATTACTAGGAGTCACTGGTAGCGGCAAGACCTTCGCTATGGCCCAAGTTATTGAGAAGTTGAATATACCAACCTTGATAATGAGCCACAATAAGACCCTAGCAAGGCAATTATACCAAGAGATGGCAGGGTATTTCCCAGAAAATGCAGTAGATTATTTTGTCTCCCACTACGACTATTATCAACCCGAAGCATACCTACCTAAGCGTGATTTATACATCGATAAAGAATTATCAATTAATGAACGGATAGAACAAGAAAGGTTCGCCACCGTTGCTTCACTAGTAAGTCGGCCAGATTGTGTTATCGTCTCTTCCGTATCCTGTATCTATGGGTTAAATCCGCCAGAAACCTTCCTAGAGTCTCACGTACGGTGCTACATTGGCCAACAAATTGAACCTACAGACCTCCTCAGAGAATTAATTGGTTTGCAATATGTTAGATCAAACACCGATCTATCAAGAGGTTGTTGCCGGCTAAGAGGAGAGGTCCTCGATGTTTGGATGCCATCAAGAGATGACCCTTTGAGAATTCAGTTTGATTTTGATGGAGTAATAAGAATACAGGTTTGTGATCCTGTTTCGTGGGAAGTACTAGATACACTAGATGAAGCATGGATACACCCTAAGGAATTTTTTATGACTAGCCCAGAGCGGTTTGAAAGCGCCTTGGAATCAATCGAAACAGAACTAGACGGCCGTATTGCCCATTTCAAAAGTGCTGGCAAAGAATTAGAAGCACACAGAATTGAGCAGAAAACCCGCTATGACCTTGAGATGTTAAGAGAGATTGGGCACTGTCAATCAATTGAAAATTACTCATTGCATTTCGATGGCAGGGAGCGAGGTCAACGCCCATATTGCCTATTGGATTTCTTTGCAGCTTGTGCAAAGCAGTTTCATGGTAATCCTGAAAAATTCTTGGTCATTATGGATGAATCCCACGTAAGCCTACCCCAAGTTGGTGGTATGTATCATGGTGACAGAGCAAGAAAAGAGAATCTCATCGAACATGGATTTAGACTACCTACAGCAGCAGATAACAGGCCGTTGAAAATACCAGAATTTCAATCTCTTGTGCCACAAATGGTCTACCTATCTGCCACCCCTGGTGAGCGTGAATTACGACATTTGTGTGAAATAACTAAGCAAGAGATTCCTAATGGTTTGCTGCATGCTCAATCTAAAGGAGGGGCTGCCGCCCCAACGCTTAGTAAAAAACATCCAGAAGCAGAGAGCATGTATGACATGATTCAATCAATTCAGCACATCGCAAAGATGGAAATTCGCCCTACTGGATTATTGGACCCGAATATCGAAGTTCGCTCCACTGAAGGTCAAGTCAACGACCTTCTTTCAGAGATAAATGATCGAGTTGCCAAAAATGAACGCTGTTTGATTACTGTTTTGACCATAAAATTCGCAGAAGAAGTCTCTGAATACCTCAACAGTATGGGCATAAAGTCTCACCATCTTCATTCAGAAATTGATACAATTGAACGTTCAGAGATTATCAATGCACTAAGAATTGGCCATATTGATGTGATAGTCGGAATCAATTTGCTTAGAGAAGGACTCGATATTCCTGAGGTAAGTTTAGTTGCGATATTTGATGCAGACAAGCAGGGATTCTTGAGAAATGAACGCAGCCTTTTGCAAACTATTGGCAGGGCGGCAAGGAATGAAAATGGTAG
>JAQXFJ010000105.1 GCA_029250385.1 Candidatus Poseidoniaceae archaeon
GGTTGCATAACCCTCGAGTCCTATGGCTTTAGCCACAGGGTCTGAACTAGTCATTAATATCGCCTTCACAGCTTTGCATTGGTAAATTCTTTAGCTATTGAAGTGACTAAATCATTCAACACTTTATCGGCAGTCTTCTTACCAGCAGTGCGAATATAGAATTCTGGATCATCTAGTTCAGGGTGGCCTGGGAAGTAATTTGCATACTCAATGTCTTTGTGTTTGTTTAGTCGCTCTCTAAGCATTTGCAAACTGGTGTGACTTTCACCGACGACCCTTAGTCTCAGCTCATTTTTTTCCTTGATAAGTACCTTAACTGGCATGACGAACACCCATCCGAAAAGCCATCTTGTTTTGAACCTTGTCCCATAAGAATCCTTGATTTTAAGCCTTTTAATAATCTAACAACCGCCTTGCTTTTCTACCTAATCTCTGTGGACACCTTATGGACACCATGAAACTTGAGGAGTCCATGGCTGGTTTTGCTGGCAGATTTAGGAAACTTTCTGTGCCCATAATTATCGTTACTTTGCTTATCACCGTTGTGCTGTTAGGTAATTTAGCAACATCGCCACCGAGTTTTAATACTGATTTAGACGCCTTCACTCCCGATTCAAGTGCAAAGACTGCTCATGAACGAATTCATGAGAACTTTCCAAATGAGACCAGACCCATGTTCATTGACGTATCCGCTGATGATGGTCAAAACATCTTGTCTCTGGAGAATATTAAGACCATGAATGTTCATCTAAGGGCGATCGAAAACTTGTCAGTTGAATCAGACAAAGGTGTTGTGGTCTGGACCACAACTCCTAGTATTCTTCAAACAGCCCTAGACGAGGAAGCGAATGGTGTGTTACTGGATAATGTTAATACTTGGAATCAATTGATTGACTTGATTGCAGCAGATGATGTTGAATGTAGGCTTACCAGCGATGATCAATTCCTTTCAGCAGCAACATATGCTTCGTCTGCATTACTCAACAAAGACCTCAATATCAATCCAACATGTGACTATCTATCCTCAAATGAAGGGGATGGGACTCCTACAGCATCATCAACGCTGTGGGTTTTGGAAATCGACCCCGAATTGAGTGAGATAGAGCGGAAGGAAATACAAGTAGAAATTCGCAAATTGTTAGATGAAATATCAGCAGATTCATCCCTTGAGTATGGCGTTGTATCACTGGATCTCTTATCGCACGATATCGATAGTAGAACACTGGATAACGTGGCTCTGCTAGTTGGGCTTGCTATGTTAGTAGTAGTGGTCTTACTGATCTTTACCTTTAGGTCTGCCAGAGATGTAACCTTCCCGCTTGTTGGATTGTCTTGTGCACTGATTTGGACCTATGGATTACTGAACCTATTTGGAGTAGAATTTTCGGCTTTGGAGGTCGCAGTTGCTCCTCTAGTACTAGGTCTAGGAATTGATTATGCAATACACCTTCAACGAGCCAATAGTGCCTTACGTGAACAATATCCTGACCCTGCGGAATCTTGGCTCAGAGCTTGTGCTAAACTATCAGTGCCACTTTCTTTGGCGGTAATAACTACTGTAGCAGCCTTCTTGGCAAACATAATCTCTCCACTCCCCCCGCTCACTACATTTGGCATTGCTTTAGCAATGGGCGTTGTATGCGCATTCATCACTTCGACCATTGTCGTT
>JAQXFJ010000208.1 GCA_029250385.1 Candidatus Poseidoniaceae archaeon
GATGGTGCAATGGGCATGGCTAGAGGTGCAGAACAAGATTCAGCAGACTCTCAATGGTATATCACTGACAATGAACAACACGGTCTAGATCCTGAGGAAAGAGATGATGGTGGCTATGCGGTATTTGGTATTGTGAGGGACGGCATGAACACAGTTCGTGAAATCGCTAGCACTCCAACCGTGACAAATCCTGCTCCAGATAACTTTGCCAATCCTGGTCCAGATTTACTTGGCCGTCCAATTCGCGAGGTACACATTGATTCGGTTAGGATGATTGGCGTTGCCGACCCCGATGGAACCATCAGATTTGGTGGATTGAATGAAGAGGCTGAACCATCGATAACGGTATTGAGTGAAGAGAATGAACCATTGATATCGGTAAAAATCTTGAGTATATCCGGCTTAATTTTGCTCGCAGTAATGTTGTTACTTATCGCTAGAATAGACCCGCCGCGAAACTTGAATGATGATACAATTGTAACTTTTGATGCTGTATTGATTGAGAATGATTGAGTCAATTGAGTTAACTTATAGGTACCTCTTTCAACTCTGTAACATTAGCAGAACCATGCGAAAAGCAATCACATTGGTCTTGTTGTTGCTTTGCTCCGCACTGCCAATTGCTGCATCAACCAGTGCACGTTCGATTGATGTTGACATTTCGATGATGAAATATGAATGGTACTCAAATGACACAATTGAATTTAGTGTTAAGGTTTCTAACGCCCCATTTGGTAGTGAATTAACCGCAGAGTACGCAATAACTGATTTAGATGGGGCTCTGGTACAATCGGGTAGTAGTCAATTCCAACCAACTGGGCCAAGCACCCAATTCCCACTGCCAGTGAAGCATTTTTATCAGGATTCAAACTTCTATTTCATGTCAGTCGAGATAATTAATTCAGATAATACAATACTGGCAAATTCTCAAATTCCATTCATGGTGTTTCAAAATACTATGATGCCGCAAATTGCTAATCTACTGGCCTTTGGTGACTCGTTAAGCGATATGGGTAATGCCAAAGATAGTATCCTAAATGTTCCTGACGTGCCACCATATTGGCAAGGACGGTTTTCAAATGGTCCAGTTTGGCTTGAATATGTTTCACAAGCTTACGGCGTTTCAACCACTGTAGGTTCTTTGACTGAAATTGGTGATAATCGGGCATTTGGCGGCTCCCAAACCGGTCAAGGGTTTTCCTATTTATTACTGCCAAATGTCGGGACTCAAATTAACAATTATCTAGCAAATGTTCAATCAAGTATTGCGTCAAATGAAGTGGTTTCTCTATGGGCTGGAGGTAATGATTTTCTTTACGGAACCGCTAATTCAGATACTATAGTTGCCAATATGGAGACCCATATTAGGCAATTAGATGCTGCTGGAGCGAGTGAATTTATCATCCCGAATTTACCACCATTAGAAAAAACTCCAGAGATTCTTGGTCGTAGCCAAAGTCAACAAAATAACATTGCCTCAGAGGTAGTTTCGTATAATTCTAAATTAGCAACACTGGTAAATGATTTAGTTGCAGAGTTGTCAATTTCAGTTCACTTCATAGACGCTTGGTCATTGTTTAATGATATTGTAGACAATAGTGAAGCGCTAGGAATAACCAATACCCAAGACTCTGCTTGTAGTGCTTCAGCAACTTTGTTACCATTGCCTATTTGCAATAGTGCTTCAACAGTGGCAAGTAATCCAGATGAGTTCATATTTTTTGATAAAGCACATCCAACTAGAGTAATGCATGAGTTCATCTCATTTTTTGCCATCCAATCTATTGGTAATGCAGATACTGATGGTGACCTGATTATCGACGATTACGATGTATGTCCGTGGACTAACAACGATTGGATCGCAGACCAAACAGGATGTTCGTGGGAACAATTAGATGATGATAGTGATGGAGTTTCCAACGGTGATGATGTTTGTCCAGCAACAGCTTTTGGGGAAATTGTCGATAGTAATGGGTGCTCAGCAGCGCAACGGGATTCTGATGAAGACGGACTCAATGATGCCATTGACCCTTGCCCATTTAGCGAAGCAAGTAATGATCACGACTCAGACGGTTGTACTGATGATGTTGATTTAGATGATGATAATGATCTGGTTCCAGATTTAGATGATGCTTGTCCAAGAGGCGAAATTGGTGTTCATGATAATGACTTAGATGCTGATGGTTGCTCCAATACTGAAGACTCAGATATTGATGGTGACCTACTTGGTAACCTTGATGAAACCATTGCTGGAACTGATATTTACGACGAAGATACCGACGGAGACGGAGTAATTGATGGCATAGACAAATTCCCTCTAGACGCATCTGAATGGAGTGATGGTGATGCCGATGGTTGTGGCGACAATTCAGATCAATTTCCATTCGATCCAACTGAATGCATTGATACCGATGGCGACGGATATGGTGATAATTATGATAAATTTCCTGATGATGTAACCGAGTGGTTGGATTATGATGATGATGGGGTTGGTGATAATCGAGACGCTTGCCCAACAAGGTTCGGTCTGTCCCTTTCTCCAGAAGGTTGTCCAGATCGTGACGGCGATGGTTTTTCAGATAACACCGATTTATTTCCCGATGATATTGATGACTGGGCTGACTCTGATGGTGATGGCTATGGTGATAATTCCGATTTATTCCCCAACGACCCCCTAGACTGGTATGATTTTGACAACGATTCATACGGCGATAATACGGATATTTTTCCAAGTGATCCAGCAGAATGGAATGATACTGATGGCGATACTGTAGGCGATAACGCTGATGCATTCCCTCAAGATCCAACTGAATGGTTAGATTCTGATGGTGATGGATGCGGGGATAATCAAGACATATGGCCTGATGACCCAACTGAATGTTATGACCGGGATGTCGATGGAAT
>JAQXFJ010000210.1 GCA_029250385.1 Candidatus Poseidoniaceae archaeon
AACCGTCCATTGCTACAGGTGCTTGTATGAAAGCTACTCTTTGACCTGTAACTGAATCTTTAATCAACAACTCTGAATTGTATTCAAAAACACCGTCATCAGCAGTAATCAGATGATCGCCAGCCCATAGCTGGGTACCTTCTGGCAGGACCATGGTTTCTTTTAATCCGAACATACTTTCCATATGTTCAGCATCTGCGGTCTTGACTGTTGATTCTTCAAGGAGCACCTCAAAGTCTGGAGTTAGACTATCAAGGACCAATTCTTGCTTGACTAGGTTTTCTGAAACATGATAAATCAAATCCATGTTTGAAGTCATTGGATAGGAGATACTTGAGCCGCCAATTTCAACAAATTCGGTCGGGGCTGCGAAGTATTCAGTAGAAATATCCTCTACTGAATTAACCATTTGCCCTTTCAGGCCTGGTAGTTGAACTTCAGATGGCAAGCCTGTTTTTACGATAACAGGCACTGGATTGATACCTGTTGCCAATTCTGAATCACCAAAGTGCATGGTTAAACCGTCATAAGCGTGAATCCCAAAGTAAACTGGAGTGTATATGTCCTCTACATAGAACCCATTGTCCCAGGTCTTAATCGAGGTATCTAGGTCAACGAGTTGTCCCAAATGGTTTTCGTAATGCAGGGCTTTGTTTGAGACTACAGCATTTAGTTTTCCATCTTCATCGAGATATGTTTTACTATTTACCGTCCTCATGCCGAGCATTTCATTTTCTTCTTCGAATCCAAATACCTCGGGTTCGAAGTTTGTTACTGGACTTTCAACATCGGTTTTTACGATGTTGTCAGTTTTAACGTCTTGAGTCTCAGAATTTTCTGTAACTACGCTGTTTATGTCTGAGTTAGTAACCATTGCCGACCACGACATTAGCACCATCAAAACGCACAACAGAGCAGCAACTCCAATTCCGCCAAATACGCTATTTCTTTTCTTATTGTTATATTCTTTCATTTGTCATTCCCCCATGCGGCACCGCATGTAATGCTAGCCACGATTTAATCCCCTTATGAGCATTGGGGTGCATAAATTTTGATTCCGTCTCAAAGCCAATAAAAATACTAGATTAACAGATGTTAGAAAAATAAAAAAAAGCCGGAGAAAGGGCCTAAACCCCTTCTCCGGCAGTTATGTTAAATCCTCAGATTTAACGTGCTAAAATATACTGTTGATTTGACTATCTTCAGTAATCCCATTCTTTGTCATCATCGTCTTCGCTTTCGCCTCTTGACAGGATGAATGCTCCAACAACAAATGCTACGACTACTACCGCACCAATTACGCCCCAAGTCCAAGTTGGAACTCCACTGGATGCTTCGTTATCAGTTGTTGTACTTCCATCATCAGGATTGGTAGTGTCTTGTGCTCGATCATACAGTATCGAATCGGTTGAAGGGCCGTAAGCAATGTTCATTACAGCATCGTGAGGCACGATACCAAAGTGAACTTGAGTAGTTTCCGCTGTTGTGTATTTTGCGATAGTTGCTTCGGTACCATCCATAACCATTGTACATGCACCAGCATCAATCAAAATTTCCATTTCAGAGGCACTAAACTCCCCTCGATTGTAACAGACATACCAACCTGCAACATCAGCATCATCAGATGATTCGGTCCAACGGACCACCCAGTTTTCACCAGATTCTTCGATGGTAACCGTAGTTGCGGTAACCATTGCAACTTCAGAGTCTGAGGTGACAGATACGCTTACAGCAGCACCACAAGAATACTGATTACACAACTGTGCTGAAACATCGTAAACTTGAGCATGAGTGCCAGAGGCATATGTTATTGATTTCGCATCTGTGTCAACTCTGTCGTAGACAACCTCAGGCGTTGCACAATTAGCCGAATCTAAACAGACAGTTACCCTTACATTTTCACCGCTCAACATTGTATCATAATTGTAAGCAATAGTTACGGATCCACCTTTAGCAGCTGTGGCAGTAAGTTGTGTTATGGTCCCAGTAGGAGGCTCGGGGGTATCACATTCTTCTGCAATCAGATAGAAGTTTGTACCTGGAGATATCATGTCTGAACCAACAGGGAAATCATAGGTGTAACCTTGAGTGGTCGAATCAACCTCTGACCCCTCACCGCTGGCAATCTGCAGTACAGAATTTCCTACTTCCATCCACATGTACATTACCCCTAAGTCAGTTGGATAATGAACTGTTATCGAATGAGAAACTAGAATCGATGAATCATAGGTAGTAGATGGGGTAACTGTCACAGAGCCTACCGGAACTGGGCTGTTTGCGCATGCAGCAGTTGCAACTGCATCCAATGGTCCATCAGAAAATGCTACTGACAAGCCAGAGGATTTTGTAGTGGTAGTGTATACAGCAGCGAAGCCATCAGCTAGTCCACTAGCAGTGAACACATCTCTGGTTAGTACATCAATCCCTAGGGATTGAACATCACTGTCATAATCATCTGAAGCAGTCACCCTAACTTCCAGAGCAGGGACCATAGACTCTTCAAGCATGAAGAAACACTCTCCAAGCGATGCAGCATCTACTGGATCGCAATTCAATGCATTCCCGCTTCCATCTGCCCAAGTGAACTCGATTTTGTCGCCTTCAACATCAAACGCTGTTGCACTAATAGAAACCGTATTCCCAACAATGAAATCTACATCTCCAGTCTTAACTGTCAAAATTTGTGGTTTGAAATTAACCACATCGATGTCGTAGGAGTAATCATTGTTTACTGACACCATATCGGAAGTTTTGTCATCAAGTATCATCGATGATTCATCATATTCACCTAACAT
>JAQXFJ010000252.1 GCA_029250385.1 Candidatus Poseidoniaceae archaeon
GCACAACTGCCAACTTTAGGTCCTGGACAATTTCAAATGGTTGCACCAGATGTTGACCCAGCGCCTGTGCCGATTCAGTGCCGGTGGTTGTATACTGACCACGGCGCACCGCTAAACGAAGACCAAGTTGAAGAAATAATGTCAGATGAAATTAGAGCTTGGGCTAAGACTAGGTCGTCTGGAAAAAGCAAGAACCGAGGCGCTGGGGCGGCAAAAGCCGCCAGCCGGGGCTCATCATGGAATAAATCAGATCTAAAGGATGAGATTGGTCTTGTCGAAGCCGCCAGAGTAAAGTCAATTGGTGGCATGACTGCTGCTGCTCATGGAGTTGTTGATGATTCTGCATTCGAAGTTCGATTAATGGGCGGGCTTGCAGTACTCAAAGATGGACGTGACCCGCTTTATACAATGCAGGCTGCAGTTAATACAGCTTCAGTAATTGCCCTTGGCTGGACTTTAGTTGCGTTAATGTTAGCCTGGCGGGACCGTGATTTAGACTGGTGGTGGATTCTTGCTGGTGCTAGTATTTCTGCAATTACCGGACTGGTAATAGCGCTTGAGGGTTTACTATCTCATGATACAGAATTGTTACGCAAATTGACAAAATTTGCTAGGATTTTCCAGTTATTCCTTGTTGCTTGGTTATGGATACTCGTCCTGTGGTCTGAGTTTGGTGGTCTAGATTTATTGGGTGGACAACCATTGTTAGAGGTCGTTGTTGTGTGGGTGTCGATTTTTGCAATAATTGAGTTTGTCAATCGATTTAGACTTGGTAAAATCAGATGGAATGGCGGTAGTGCTTTAGACAAGATTGTTGGTTTTTCAACAGTTCTCACAGGAGCGCAGATTACTGAAATGAAATCTAACTCAAGTCAAATAATGGCTGGATTAAGGCTTGCAATTCACTGTTTCACCCTAGTATGGCTGTGCATATTACTTACTCTATCTGGCGGCTTACTTCCAGAACCGAGTACGATTTCTTCCAATTGGGGTCGCCCGACTCTATGGTTGACTTCGCTTTATGGACTAATTGTGGTTAGTGAATTATGGTTGAGAGTAAGAGGCCGCATGCCTGCTGAATACTGAATTTTGATTGAAAATACCTATTTGTTGGTTATTCTTTTATATACTCGATAATAGGAAGAAACAACATGCAACCACAAGACGCACAAATGATGGGCCAAGTAGCCCCAGCCGGGGCCATGGGCCAACAAGTGATTATCGTACAGAATAAAAGCGGTGGACCGAAAGTTTTCGGTATCGTCGCAATTATACTCGGTGGTCTAGGTATCTTAGGAAGCCTAATGAATTTCGGTACAGATCTCGACGGTTTAGGTGGCGGTATCAAAACTATGTTTTACGTTACAACCATAATGAGTTTAGCTTCAGCCGGTCTGTTTGCATGGGCCGGTGTATTACTATTCCAGTACAAAAAATCTGGTGTTTGGTATGGATTTGGTGCAGTAGGTATAACTGTGCTGGCCGGATTGATTCAAACTTTCGTTATCGCTGCAGAATTTGAAGATGCACTGGGTGAAGATGCTGGTGGTATCATGGCCACACTTGGCTTAGTAATGGTCGGAATTCAAGCGGTTTGTTGCAGCATGGTAGTTGCTCTACCTCTAATAATGAATGGCGCTGACCTTGATTGAGCAGTAAACCATTGTATTGAGTTGGCCGTCCCCTGAGGATGTGTTGATATATCCGCTTAATTAGCGAAGCATATTGCAGGAGTTGCCCAGCTTGGTCAAAGGCGCTGGGATGAGGTCCCAGTCCGTAACGGTTCGCAGGTTCAAATCCTGCCTCCTGCACCAAGAAGGGATATATTAAGCCTATTTTTGACAAATCGGACAGTAGTCTAAACGACGACCTGATAATCTTGTGTGGACGATTAATGACTGGCAATTATGGCATTCTAAACCATCACGGGTAAACACATAGTGGCGAGCCTGGCGTTTAGTCAGACCATTGTCTCTGAGAACCTTGTATAACTCTTGAGGGACTGTCACGCCTTTTTCGTGATATGCTGTTGATGTGATGTTAATGGCAGACGTAGCCAATTCTTGTTGCTCACTGTTAGATAATGATCCTGTTTTGCGATACGGACTTATGCCGGCATCGAATAATATCTCGCTGCGCAAATAGTTACCCACTCCAGCTAAAAAGCCCTGGTCAAGCATTAACCCACTTAATTGTCTTCGAGCAAACTTTGGATTTGAGACTTGGGCCAATACATCATCATATTCAACGGCTGAATCTGCAACATCTGGGCCTAGTTTAGCAAGATATGGGTGTCCTGGCAACTCCCACGGTTCAAGAATTTCGATATCGGTTGCTGACCAAAGTCTTGCAGTATTTTTCTCATTACCAAATAAAACTCTCAAAGAACGGTTGGTTGGCCTAGGTTTGGTTGTCGAGCGGTTAACCGTCCAGCGCCCATAGAGTTGATTATGACTATACATGATGTAATCCCCTACTGAAATCAGTAAACCCTTTGAACGGGCCTTGACATATTCTACTTCCTTGTCAATAAAGAGATGTTCAGATCCTTCCACAGTTTTGTAATGAAATTCGACATCTGTCAACGTCTTGCCAACTAGCGCTTTTGCGATACGATTGGCTGCTCGATGGATTTCTGGCCCTTCAGGCATGAATCAAGGTAATTCGGCTTGGGTTTAAACAGATGTTTGTCGACAAGCCGCCATGGGCAGACGTTGGAGTGATGAACGGCGTCGCAACCATCAGCAAGCTGAATGGATTGTAGCTTGGTTACGCGAAAACGGTCCTGCTAGCATTCGGCAAATCGTTGCTGCTCTGAATGATGCTGGGCGTGAGGTAAAAGCCCATATCATTCAGCGTGCGCTACTCAAGTCTCCATTCGTGGCCAAGGCTGGCGAGGCCAACCTAGACGGGGAAATTCATTCCCTTTGGGTATTTTCTACCGACTAAGTTCACAGAACCTTGTCGAAGATCCAACCGAAAGTTGAGAAATCTCCTGGACCAAGGTAGAACATGGTCATGAAGATTGCAATACCATACATGATTGGTCCTGGCTCGTCGAACTTACCCATACCCATCTTGATTAGTACGTAGGAGATTACGCCCCAAGCGATACCATCAGCGATAGAGTAGGTGAAAGGCATTAGCACCATGGTCAAGAATGCTGGAAGAACGATTTCCTTGTCATCCCAGTTAATCTCTGTTGCTTGCTTCATCATCATTGCACCGATGATTACCAAAGCACAAGCAGCAGCGAAGGTTGGAATTGCTTGGAATAGCCCAGAAAGGAATAGTCCAGACAGCATTAGAACTCCAACAACAACTGCTGTTAGACCGGTTCTACCGCCCTCTTCAACACCTGCTGCTGATTCGATATAGGTGGTAGTGGTGCTAGTTCCTGTAATTGCTCCAACAATTGTTGCAGAAGCGTCAGCCATAAATGCCTCATCTGAGTTAATCAAGTTGTCATCCTCATCAACATAGCCTGCTTGCCGACCAACAGAGTATAGTGTTCCCGCTGTGTCAAAGATATCAACGAATAAGAATGCAATCATAACCAGTAGGAAATCATCGAGATTGTCTGCTATGTCGCCAAATGCTCCAAATGCTGCACCTAGTGTTTCTTCAGGCATCTTTGGCATGCTAAATATATCGCCTAGTGCTGGAGCTTCTGCAGTACTGGATGCCCAGCCTGCGCCGCCTGCAGCGAAGTCATTGTATGGATCATATGCTCCAACTATCCAACCGTAAACTGATGCGCCGAGTATGCCCCAGATAATTGCTCCTTTGACATTTCTTGCCATCATTACTGCTATAGCAATCAAGGCAACCATGCTGATTATGGCACCGTGATCATAGCCAAAACCTTCAGTTGTTGCAAGATTGACTAGTGTTGCACCGTCATCTTGAATCCAACCCATTTCCCTTAGACCAATGATAGCCAAGAACATACCAATACCTGCACCAGTAGCGATTTTCAAATCCTTTGGTATTGCATTAATCATCTTAGTTCTCCAGCCAACTTGTGGTAGAGAAATTATCAAGAATATTAATCCTTCAACTAA
>JAQXFJ010000257.1 GCA_029250385.1 Candidatus Poseidoniaceae archaeon
ACCCCGCAACCCTCATTCCTGCTAGAGGTTTGGTCTTGAAAGCTTCTTCTTTTAACGCTGCTAGAACTGGCATTCTAGCTCTTGCCCAATCTACTCTCAATGATCCAGATTCTGCCAGATTCATATCTGCTACTGTGTACTTGTCAGTCTTGTCCATGGGCGAGGCTACAACCGGTCACTTTTGAACTCATTGACTATTTGCCAAATCAGTTTCAAAAATGTTGTCAGCCTTGCTGTTGAATGTATGCTGCTGCATATTGTTGTGCATATGCCGCGGCAGTCTGCTCATCATAACCTTGAGTGATGAACTGCTGGTAGTATTGTTGGTATGCAGCATCCATCGCAGGGTTGGTAGCAGCTGGTGCTGCTGGTTGAACGGCTTGTTGTTGACCCGCTCCACCTGTCAGTCCTGCTTGCGCAGCATATTGCGCAGCATACGACCTTGCAGTATCTTCAGGGTATCCTTGGGCGATTAATTGTTGAACATATTGCTCGACAGGGTCTTGTTCTTGGAAAGCACCTGTTAGGCTGAAATCCTTGTAATCTCCATCAATACCGTCTCCTCCGCTTCTTCTGAGGAATAACAATGTTAAGATGACAATTAAGACCAATACAACAGCACCAATACCAATGAACATGATATTACTATCGGACTGAGCACCATCGCCCCCATCATTAGATGACGGAGCGACCCATTCGCCGTTTTCTAAAGAGTACTCGCCATCCCAATCACATTGACCGTTAATAAACACCCAATCACCTTCTTGATCTGCTAGTATCACTTCATCTGGAACTGATACTCCACGACAAATCGGCAGTGACAAAGTAATGGTATCTGGATTGTATAATTGTACATAATCTGGATCGCTTAGAGAGAGTTGCTGTTCTGTAACCCACCGCTTTTCCGTATCTTTAGTAGGATCAAACTCGTAAACTCTTATGTAAATTATGACATCAACTGGCTTGTCAGAGTGGAATCTGTCGATGTCCAAACTCAAGTCAAATGTGTCACCTGTGCCAACTGGGATATTTAGAACTGCTAATTCTTTTGCGTTCATTGCATCGGCTAACACCTGTGGGTTAGTTTCGTCTAATAGAGATTCATTCCAGGTAATCTGCACGTATGTATCGGACTCATCAGAACCTGATTTAACAGTTCCTGAAAGGTTGTAGAATGAATTAGTGTAACCTTGTTGGTTGCCCCAGTTAGTGAAGTCAATAACCGGAGGTTCGTCGCCAAAGCCTTGTGGTTTGACATCGAAACAGAATTCCATGTCATCATCCCACTTACCGGATTTATCGTAAACCGTTAGTTTAATCTTGATAGGTTGGATTGGTGATTCAGTATTAGGGTTGTAGGTTAGATTTCTACCCGCATACGATTCTCCATTCTGGTCAACACCATATCCACCAAATGTGTATTGCCAAACACCCAAGCTTGCTTCATATTGGATGTAGGTATTGGCATTGACGTTAATTGCTGCATCCCATGGCTTGTCAAACAGAACTTCCCATTCATACCTGTCAATTCCGTTACCCTCTAATGCATCGGGGTCTGATGAGTTAAAGGCATTGAAATCAATTGGTAGTTGGCCGCTTTCATCTAGAGTAATCTCATACTTGGGGTAATTATCGAGACTAGAGCAGGTTCCGACATACTCGATGTTGTCTGCATAACTGTCTCTCATAACCACATAAGCATCGGCAATTGGGTTAAACGCGTCTGCATTTGCATCATTAGTCTCAACCGTCACTGACAACATTCTTGAATGACCGTTATCGTCGTGCAGCCAAAGAGTAATTGTCCATTGCTCTCCTTGTTTACATTCTCCTTGAGTTCCAATTGACTTACAGAAATCCATAACTGGTGAAGATTCCGTTTCAAACAATGGGGATGTGTAATGGTCGATTTGACCTGGAGCCATGGTTCCTAAATCCCAAGAAGTTGGTCCTGAGATCAGCCAATCTGTTTGCAAACTTACTTGTGCATTAGATTGGTGGCTAAATGTTAGTTGTGCGTTACTCTTCATGTACACAGTTGCATACCCGGCGCCTAATGCAGGGTCAGGAACTACACCATCAATCAAGATA
>JAQXFJ010000264.1 GCA_029250385.1 Candidatus Poseidoniaceae archaeon
GAGCAAGAGAACCTGTAGTCTCGTCAAATACTTCCATGTAAAATACATAATCTCCCTCAAGCACTCCATTTGTTGCAGTCATCTCCCAGTTGTGAGTCAAAGAGCTGTCAATTGGTAGAACACAATTTAGCCTAACTTCATCTAAGCAAACTAATCTCTTGGGTTGACTCAAAACAATATCTACTGATTTAACGTCAAATATAACTCGCTTGATATTATTTGCAGTTGATAATTCATCATTTCCGTACCAGTTGGTACCAACTGTAGTATTATCAAAGATAGTCTCTACTTCAATCATGTATACACCAGAAACGAAATCATGCTCAGCAATTAGATCTGTCGAAGAATCTTCAGCATCTACGGAGGTTCTACTTATTGTGTATGAGTTATCCTCAACGAAAGTAAATTCTTTCAAAGTGATATTGTTTATTCCAACACCTTTGAAACCATCATTTATGCCATTTCTTCCGTCATCATCTGAAAAGAAGTCAAAGTTCAGGTCTACCGTAGAGTCTGCTAGTGAGATACATTGTGTATCCCATTCACTCGAATCTGGAGAAGTTGTATTCAAGACGTACAAATGTGTCAAATCAAGAGTTGTTGTCTTGACCAACCTATCAGAATTAAAGAATACGTTCCAATTACCGCTAAGTCCGTCAGTCGTCCTTGAATCGCCAATGTATTCAATTTCCTCAAAGTCAATTGGATTAGTTTCGTTAACTATCCCATTCCCGTCTTCATCTATTTGGCAGGTTCCATCCTCGTTGTAATCATTCCATTGTCCGTAAACAATAGCAGTATTATCAGTCGAATCCTTGGTGAAATCAACCGTCACCGCCATGTAATCACTGGGTTCGATATTACCTTGCGAGTCTACTTCAAAGAAGGTGTCAGCATAATACTCAAAAGATAGAGAAACGAAATCGCTTTCTAAGTCTTCTAGGTCGATATCAGTAATAGTCATCGTTTCATTTTCCCATGCGTCGCCGTATCCAAGCGTTGCTGTCTGGCATGGGTGGCCAAACCAGTATGAATTACTGTTGAATACTAAATCAGATGGACAATCCAAGGTGTCGTTGTATGTTGTACCCTTTGGATTGTTACTCTGTGTGTATCTAGTTCCGTCAGTGGAGTTATCGAACGTAACAATACAATCAGATCCTGGATTTCCACATTGTACTGTATCAGGGTCGGCAGTAAAGACTGTTGCAGTGACATCAAAGTCAACTATTGTGTTACCATAGTTGTTGGTGGCAGCAGAAATCGGATAAGTTCCTTGCGCATAGAGTTGCCCAGGTTCGAAATAATCTATCGATTCAAGCGCTGGGTCATACAAATTAAACGGCGTCACATAACCAACAATTTCGTCATTGAGAATCTGTTCATCCCAACCATTATTTGATAATATTGCCGATATACGGTAGGTAGTATCGTTCAAAAAGTCAGCCTGCAGACTTGCAATATATTCTTGACCTGGGCCCAAATTATTCAGTTGAATTTGTGTTTGTTGATTTTGCACATTAGGGAAGAATGCAGTATTCTGCTTGAAGATAGTTAGGTTATCAAAGGCAAATCCATCATTTCCAGTCCATGTAGATTCATTCTCGTCTGAAATTGAACCCTCAAAACCAGTTCTAAATCTGAAACGCAAATCAACAGTCTCTCCAGCCCATGGGCTAAGATCAAAGGTGCCTACTCCTTCGTCGGTGAAATTGTTCCAGGCGTAAAAGGTATTGAATGATTGAATTCCATAGTAGTAAAGACCTTCTGCATATCCGCCGTAGGCATTTTCTTTGATTACTCTGTCAGTGTCAAAACCGCCCCACATAGAGGTACGTGACCAGCACGCTCCTTCGATATAAGCTGTGACTGGGCAACTGATAGTAGACCATCCAGTCTCTTCGCTACCAACCTCAATCATTGCTAAGTCGTCCCAAACATCACCAACTACAAACCCGTTGGTATCAGCACTTCCAAGCGCACCAAATCCGAGGTCTTGGAATAATTCAACACTCATGAAAGCACGATCTGAGCCGGTCAAATCAACGTCTCTCAGCACCATTGCTTCATCCCAATTGGCGCCATAGCCAGTCCATTCTCCACCGGTACTGTTGGTTTTGGTTTCGCCAGACCACATAAAGTGAGTTGGGTTAAGATAATTGGCAGAGTAATCTGCTTGTGATTCATCAGGATCGGTACCAGATCCGCTAGATGGAGTTGTTTGTTCGTTCCAGTGGTGATTTCCATCAACATAATCAATGTAATCCCAAGTACATCCAGAGCCGCAGGCTCCGATATTTTCAGGATTATCCCAGTCATTAGCATACACAGTTTGATTAGTTGAATTAAGTTCATCTACGACCTTTAGTTCAACATCTAAAGTTGCACTTTGACCGTTTAGAACATTCATACCGGTATTGGTGACTGTCACGTTTATGTCTCGAAGACCTTCACCAACAACGCCAAAAGATCGGTCTACTGGAGAAATCTCAATTCCTGAAACCGACAAGTCTTGGCTATCCATCTCGATGACAGAAATTGTGTCATATTGACCATCCCAGCCAAAGTTATCTCTCCAACCGCCAAATCTCCAGTTCTTGTGTGCAACAACTATGTCTGGGGCAGAATTTGGGCCTCCGGCCAACTGGCCTACTTCAGCTGTGTGCGGTCTTCGGCCAGCAGCGTAGGATAGCGGACTTAGATGCCCTCCACTACCGTCTGAAAGGGTAACTTGAATCGAAGTAGGATAATTAAGGAAGAAATTGGATGACGTACCTCCAGCAGAGTCTGTTGAGTTTTGCTGATAAGCAAGGGTCGGATTGATGAAATCTGGTTGCTGGTCTCCGTTTAAGTCAGCAACAGTCAACGTCCATGAAATATATGGGCCAAAATATGCCTTTTGCGGAGATGACCATGTACCTGAAGTTGATGATGTGACGTATGTCACATTCTCAATGTCGGCATCATTTAGCGCTAATACGTCTGCTGTACCATCGCCATCCAAATCAGCAACTGCCAAATCAGATGAGGTTTCGGTTTGCATATTAATCACGTGCTCACCGACACCTGGAGTAGTACTGAAGGTGTAAGTTAGTGGGAAAGTGTTGGTTTGGCAATTGAATTCAACAATTGACACGTTGTCATCATGACCTGGATTGGTGACTTGTCCGGTAGCATAGTCTAAGCCTGCAGATCTAAGTAGCCACATGTCGCTGTCGAAACAGGTTCCGCCGCCACCAAGTCCACCGCCAACTTGTGATTCGCCCCAATCACCGGCAGTAAATGCACGGTAGGTATTTTGTTGGGCCGGGCCTAAGTTAGTGATGATGCCTTGTGTGTTTGAAGTAATTGGACCAAGATAGGTAACCACTCTTTGGGTGGTAATATCTGCTTGTAGGTCTAACACCATAACGTCATCATTACCATCGTCGTTGAGGTCAGCGACTTCTAGGTCCCACGCCCAAAAGTGAGTGAACCTTGCTCCAATAGACCAAGTCTTCTCGTTACATCCGCCATTTTCGATGATAGTTACGTTACCTGGCTCACCTGCTGGAGAACCATCTTCATTGGTTTTGAACGGATTGTTTCTTTGGAAGATAACGATGTCATCTACACCATCACCAGTAAAGTCACCAACTTCAACGAATTGTACATTGGAAAATTCATCCCAATCTGCATTCCTGTCTTGGTTAGCAGTAACCCAAATATCTTGCCGCTCGGAAAAATCACCATTACCATCATTCCACAGAACTGTGATTGTATGGGTTCCATCTGTGGCAATCGCGATATCGTTGTGATTATCACAATTAAAATCGCCAATAGCAACATCATGTGGATCACGATTGGTGGTATATGTTCTTGCTTGAGATGCACTTGCTGTGGTTGCTAAAGCGGCAGTTGTTGATAGTACCATTAGTAAGCAAAGCAGAATACTTCTTGCGCGGGCCTTGAAGAGATTGTCTTGGGAAAACATCGTCATCACTTGTTAAGCCATATTAACTACCACTTTAATTCCTTTGGGCTTTTGTCCTTAACAAAACGACGGACATGCTTCGCAGTGATGCGAAAAGGTGTTTGCAAAATCTATTTCGTCAAATTTAGACTTTACCAGCTAGCCAACGAGGAGAAGGCCCCCAACCTACGGCATCTCCACCGTGTACCTTGACTAATTTACCTGCAGTGAATAAGGATTCTAACCAAACCTCCAATGCAGTGCCTTCACGCTTGCCCAGTTTGCTACTAGCGATTTCTTCAATGTCTGAAGTTTTCAGAGCGGTAAAGCCATAATCTCTAACTACTATATTCATCAATTCACGAAGCCATGCCTCAGCCATTGGATCAATACTCAAAGTCCCTTGAACAGGTAATGGTTCATCTAATTCAGAAAAAATTTCCATCAACTCGATTGGGTCTGGTTTAGTTAAATCATCAAGACCAAGAGCGCGTAACTCTTTACTCAAATCCAATTCGCCAATCGGCCTTCTAACAATAGGTATCCTTGATGGGTCTGGCTCAGGGCCCATGTCTAGGGGCTTTTCTCCCAATGAATCATCATCCAGTTCGTTTGTCGTTCCGGAGTTATTCTTATCAGAAACTCCCGAGGTATTTGATGCCTTTACTTCTAAACCCAACGGCATCATCCAGCCAACGCCTTGCAAACCTAATTCTGATATTTTCTTGCGCACCCAATCAGCATCGCCGCGCAGGAGAACTTCAGCATCATTTTCGTCGGAACGGAAGCGATATTGAACAAATCCTTTCAACTCCGCCATAGTTATCCCTCAAACTTTCTTGCCTTCAAATTGACGATGTTATTTTGCTAGTTGCCTTAGAACGGTATGCAGTATACCGCCATTACGATAATAATCAACTTCCACTGGAGTGTCAAGTCTTACTTGTGCCTCGAAGGTAAGTGAAGTGCCATCAAGTCTTGTTGCTGTTATTGTCAACACTTGCAATGGTTGAACATCATTTGTCACCGGAACATCATACCTTTCAGAACCATCAAGCCCTAGGCTTTCATGGCTTTCACCTTCTTTGAAGGTTAATGGCAAAACACCCATTCCGACCAAATTAGAACGATGTATTCTTTCAAATGAAGTAGCAATTACTGCTTTTACTCCGAGTAAATAAGTCCCTTTAGCAGCCCAATCTCTAGATGAACCAGTACCATATTGTGAACCTGCAAGAACTACCTTAGGACCATCAAAAGCATTAGCCGCATCAAATACTGAAACAATGTCTCCTGATTGTGGGTGTTTGGCAAATCCACCCTCGGTACCTGGCGCCATTTGGTTACGAATCCTAACATTGGCAAAGGTTCCACGCATCATTATTTCATGATTGCCGCGCCGACTACCAAACGAATTGAAATCTTCCCGCTCAACCCCTCTCTCGACTAGCCACTTACCTGCAGGCCCGCTTGCCGGGAATGAGCCGGCTGGAGAGATGTGATCGGTAGTAATTGAATCCCCAAGTTTTAGCAGAACTGCGGCTTGTTCAATCGGTTGGATTGGCGACGGTTCAGCAGATAGGTCGGAAAAGAAGGTTGGTAATCGGATGTAGGTTGAATCGGTTTCCCATGGATATAATGGAGTATCTTTAGCAGGTATTGAATCCCATCTTGGCTCATTCATGGCATCTGCATAACGTTGCCTGAACATGCTTGGAGTAATGACTGAAAGGGCCTTCGTTAATTCCTCATCAGATGGCCAAACTTCAGACATCATTACTGGTTTACCATTAGTATCAAAGCCTAATGGTTCAGTAGCCAAATCAACTTCTAAGCTACCGGCAATGGCATAAGCAACAACTAACGGTGGGCTTGCTAAATAAGATGCCTTAACCTTACTGTGAACTCTTCCTTCAAAGTTTCTGTTGCCGGAAATTACCGAACCCACAATGAGACCTGCTTCGTCGATCGCTGCATCTATTTCCTCACTCAACGGTCCTGAATTACCAATACAAGTGGTGCAACCGTAACCGACTACATTGAAGCCCATGGCATTTAGGTCATCTTGCAGACCTGTCGCTTCATAATACTCTGTAACCACACGGCTACCTGGTGCAAGAGAAGTTTTGACCCACGGCTTGACTGTAAGACCTCGTTGCCGAGCATTCCTTGCAAGTAGTCCTGCGGCCAACATGACGCCGGGATTGGATGTATTGGTACATGATGTGATTGCCGCAATAACAACATCACCATGATTTAGATCATAACGCTGACCGTCTGTTTCAATAATGGCACTCTTCGACAAATCACTTTCTGCCAAACCGTGCCCTTGGTGGCCAACTTCAGCAGTTAACGTCTCGGCAAAATGCTGCTTCATATTGGTCAAGTCTACTCGATCTTGCGGTCGTTTTGGACCTGCTAATGCTGGCTCTATTGTAGTTAAATCCAGTTCTAAGGTTGCAGTATAAGATTTCTCAGCATCACTTGAATTATACCAAAGGCCTTGTGCCTTGCAATATTCTTCGACTCCGGTTATTGCTGAATCTTCTCGCCCTGTCAACCTAAGATATTCTAGAGTTCGTTCATCAACTGGGAAAAATCCGCAAGTTGCTCCGTATTCAGGAGCCATGTTGGCAATCGTTGCCCGGTCGGCTAAAGTAAGCGCTGCCATACCACTGCCAAAGAACTCGACAAATTTCCCAACTACGCCATGTTCCCTTAGTATTTCTACAATACGTAAAGTCATGTCAGTTGCCGTTACACCGGGATTAAGTGAGCCCGTTAATCTAACTCCAACGACGTCTGGAGCTAGCATGTAAATTGGTTGGCCAAGCATAACTGCCTCCGCTTCAATCCCGCCAACACCCCATCCAAGCACTCCAAGACCATTGATCATTGTAGTGTGTGAATCAGTTCCGACCAATGTGTCGGCAAGCCAAATGCCGTTTTCTTGCCTAGCAACACTTGCTAAAAATTCAAGATTCACTTGGTGGACAATACCTCTTGATGGTGGTACGACTTGAAAATCTTTTAGTGACTTCTGCCCCCATTTAAGAAATGTATAGCGCTCCATATTACGATGATATTCGATATCTAGATTCATGTCCAAAGCATTGCTATGAGCGCCAGAAACGTCGACTTGAACTGAGTGATCAATCACTAGGTCCACTGGGACTTGAGGATTAACCTTACTGGGATCTCCGCCCATCTCAACCATGGCATCCCTTAACGCTGCCAAATCAACTACTGCGGGAACGCCGGTGAAATCTTG
>JAQXFJ010000271.1 GCA_029250385.1 Candidatus Poseidoniaceae archaeon
CCGGTAATAATCCCGATATGTTTCCCGGGAATGAGGAACAATATTTGGACTCAGATGGTGACGGTTATGGAGATAATTCTGAAGGTCAGCAAGGTGATGCTTTCCCCTTAAACTCTGAGCAATGGATAGACTCCGATGGAGATGGCTATGGCGATAACTCAAATGGTTTAATGGGCGATAGATTTGTATCTGAGCCATCTCAATGGAATGATACAGATTCAGACGGATACGGTGATAACAGTGATGGTTTACTACCAGATTCCTGTCCAAACGTGGCTGGTTTTTCCACTGAGGATCGGTTTGGATGTATTGATAGTGATTTAGATTACTATTCTGATCCGGATGACGAATGGTCCATTGAAGATGGCGCTGATGCTCTACCATCTGATGGCACTCAATGGAAGGATATGGATGGTGATGGTTTTGGAGACAATCCTAGTCCAGCAAACCAACCTGATTCATGTCCGTTAGTCCCTGGTAATTCTAGCAAGGAAGTAAGAATAGATGGCATGGTTATCGAAAAATCCGGCTGCTTAGATACTGATGGAGACTCATATGAGGATGCCTCAGATGAATTCCCTACGGACCCAACCGAATGGTATGATTCAGATGGTGACGGAGTGGGGGCTAACTTAGATTATGATGATACTGAATTACTAATAGCCACACAAGAAGATTATTGCCGGGTATCGGGTAATCAATCAACTGCTTGTAACTCATGGAATGATTTGGATTATCAAGATTATCTTTCAAGAGATAAATCTCCTGATGAGGCGGATCTGTCATATTCTGCTTGGCTGTCCAAAGAGAAAGCCGCATCATTATCTGATAGTGAGGAAACTTTGGGCTCAACCATAACGGATGTCGCAGTAATTGGCGGAGTAATATTCGCGGTCACAACTGTACTGATTTTATTAGCCAGTTTTGTGATGAAAAAGCGGAAGCTGAATAATTTAGTCAAGCGGTATGGGGTTCCATTTGAGCCAAAATCATCCTCTGCATCCAAGGAAGCACTCGAAAACTCTGCAGGCTTATCTGCTGTGGGTGGAGTAGATTCTGACGAGGCATGGGAAGATGATATTGACGAAATGGATTTCACAAGCAAAGAAGAGGCAGAGGAAATTGTCGAAGAGAATAAAATCTCAGCCGAGGAGTTATATGACTCTGAGTCAGATATTAGTGAAATAGCCGGTATTGACATCGCTGCAGGTCAGACCTCGGAAGAAGAGGTATCTGCTATGCTAGAGGACGAAGAGTCTGAGGATGAAAAGCCTAGTAATGCTCCTCCATTACCGGCATCAGGGCTCCCAGAAGGTTGGACTATGGATCAATGGGAATGGTATGGCCATGAATGGCTAAGTCAGCATGGTGATGAATAATTATCGCCAAACAATAGGTAGGGATCTTTTCAGTTCACCTAGTTCATCTCCAGAGTAAACTGGACTACCATTTTCAACTAATGTGTTCATAATGAGCCATAAGATTGCATTCCATGATTTTGCATGGGCAAATATTTCGATATAACCCGCAGCAGCGGCATTCATCAATTGTCCTTCTGCGGTATTTTCATCAAATAAAGCCCGAATTAGATTATTAGTTTCAAACAGGTATCCACGTGGACGCCATTCCATCATGATTTCACACCCTGAAAGGTGAAAGGTTCAACCTGTCTACTAGGTGTTCTACATCAACATCTGCAACGGCTTTCATGCGTTCTCTCAACATTTCAATTTCGCCATTCATCTTGGTTATTTTATGCGCTCTAATTAGGTCAGTAAGAAATTCATCCACACTTTTGTACCCACTTAGAGTTCTAAGCGTATTTAGTTGCCTTCTAACTTCATAACTAACGCTAATTGAGGTCATGCCTTCTGCTGTCATGCTTTATCCCAGTCGCTGAGTAATCATAGGTCTACTTAATCTACGCGAAAGAAAACCGAATACAGGCCTAGTTTTTCGAGGTATTTCTAAGGAACCGGCTATCTATTTCTATCAAGTAGTAACCTTGGCTGTTCATTTACTCCGAACTCTCTACGCATTGCAGCTACTCTTTGATGAAATTCTTTGGCTAAAGTCCAGTATTCGAGAGATCCAGCACCAGCTCCAGAATTTGTTGGCTTGTTCAGCAGCACTGTAGGGGCACCACTCCAAGGCGCCTCAGCAACTTTGACTAATCGCCGGATAGTTGTCTTGAATAATTTCTTGGGCATCTTAGTATTGACCTGATCACAGACATGCCGGCTTAATTTTGATCGTGCATCCACCATAGTCATTGCCACTCCAAAAATTTTCAAGTTCCGATTTATTCTTCTCTGAATCATCTTAATAGAATTCATTAGCATACTAAATCCTTCTAGAGCATAGTATTCGGCCTGTACGGGTACCATTACCCAGTTAGCAGCACACATAGCATTTATCGATAGTAATCCTAGTGACGGAGGAGTGTCTATTATGATATAATCAAATTTGTCAATTATTGGCAATAATGCCTCTCTAAGGCGGGTCTCTCGGCCGATTTTGTGACTTAATTCAATCTCAGCTCCTGAAAGATGAATATCACTTGGTATTAGCCATAAGTTGTCAACCGTGATGTTATCAGGTGCCGCTTTGCCACCGTTTCTCATACTCCATGCTTCTTGCATGCTTTCTGTAAGTGCCTTAGGAGAAATCAAATATTCTTCCATCAATGGTAATTCTTCACCACTATCGTTGGTAAGTAAATCATATGCCGTACGCTTGACTTTCTTCTTTTCAACACCAAATGATGTTGCGCAATTACCTTGCGGGTCTAGATCAATTAACAGGACTTTAGCTGGAGGTAGTTTTTGTCGCTTTGATCCCTTTGACAGAGCCGCCGCTAAATTAACCGCTGTGGTAGTCTTTGCACAACCCCCTTTTTGATTGGCTACTGCAATTACCATCTTGTACGGATTCATGTTATTCACCCCTCGGACATTTCAAGCCACGGGAGAACTCCTCTTTCAATGCAAGGATAGATTCAGTCAAATCACATTGGTTGTATGACTGGAACAGGAACTTCCGACAAGATTTTTCTCACGATGTGCATGCCGGTAATACCGCGAATTTTTGCTTCAGGTTTCATGTTGATCCTGTGGGAAATGATTTGTAAGGCAATACCTTTGATGTCATCGGGAATAACGTAATTTCTTCCTGCGATAGCAGCAGCGGCTCGACCAGTCTTGAACAGAGATTGCGAAGCACGTGGGGAAGCCCCATTGACAACTCGATGATCTTCACGTGTGCGTTGAACAATCTCTACAATGTATGAAAGAATTGCCGGGTCTACATGGACAGTCTCTAGTGCTTTTTGCATTGCCACAACCTTCTTTGGTGAAGTTATTTGGTCGACATCGTGACCATCTTTTCCACGTAGTTTTCGACGAGCTAGAATTGCTTTTTCTTCTGAGCGGTCAGGGTAGCCCATACTCATTTTCATCAAGAAACGGTCCATTTGCGCTTCAGGAAGCGGATAGGTACCTTCTTGCTCGATTGGGTTTTGAGTCGCTAAAACAACGAATGGGGCAGGTAATTTGTGGGTGATTCCCTCAATAGTGACCTGCTTTTCTTCCATGGCTTCTAACAGAGCTGCTTGTGTTTTTGGCGGTGCACGGTTAATCTCGTCAGCCAGTAGGATATTGGAAAACAATGGTCCTGCACGCAACTTGAACTCGCCAGATTTTTGATCATACATGTAAGTACCCATAATGTCGGAAGGAAGTAAATCTGGAGTGAATTGGACACGCTTAAATTTACACCCTAGTGCACGAGCAAAAGTGTTGGCAAGTAGGGTTTTAGCCAATCCGGGAAAATCTTCCAGTAGCATGTTTCCGTTAGATAAAATTCCCACTGTTACTCTTCTGAGGTTTTCATTTTTACCAATAATAACCTTACTTACTTCGTTCATAAGACTGCTTGAGATTGCAGATACAGTTCCAATAAGGTCTTGGGAACCTGCTGGGGCTGGTGTTGCTGCGTTAGGTGAGAAACCTGCTTCCATATTGATAACTCCTTATACCATGTAACCAAAACATTCCATATATGAATGTGAGGTTGAGTTATGTCATGGTTCATCAATGAAAAGGCCGGTTTTATCTGCCCCAAAAATGGTCTTGTTTACGATGCAGTCGTATCAATTCTTCAAGTATTTCCTGCTCTATGGGGTCCAGTTTCAATTTCTTTAGACGCTTAGCATGGGATTCAGGGACATCAACATAAAATTCGTCTAATTCTTCTATGTGACGGCCAACAGTTGGTCCTTGAATAGCTACGGCAACTTCCTCGCCTTGACTTGCTTCTTTCAATTCATCAGAAGACCTTGAACGCAAACTTTTGACTTGACCCACTGGGGTACCATCCATTTTCATGATTTTTTGGCCGATATGGATACGCCCTCCAACAACTCTCATCCCAACAATCGCTGGATTTTTTGCTCTGAAAGTATGATCTTTGAGGTATAACAACCTTCCAGGATACACCAAAGATTCTCGTTGAGCAGCCTCGATATCTGATTGTGTCTTCTCTCTCCACTCTTCAAATGCATCCATGATGTGATAGATGATTGATCCACTAAAGAAGGCGACTTCTGACTCATCATCTTTCAAATCCTCAGCAACTTCGTTATTTGGTTTTGTAGAAAAACCAAGAATTACTTTATTCAACGGATCTTGAATTGATTTCGCCATCAATATGTCCTTTTTGTTAACAGGCCCGACACTTGCTTGCCTTACCGGAATTTTAAGTTTGAATAATTCGAAAGCCAAGGCCTCCAAACCTCCAACGGTGTCTGCCTTGATAACAACGCCATTTTTTTCTTCTACCGCATCAGGGCAGGTGTTCTTTTGGCATTGTTCTATGAACTCAACTCTAGGCGATACCTTTTGACAAACAGAGCACATAATTGGCATTTTGTCATAGATTGCTCGCCATTCTTGGCGTATGGATTGCTCAGCATCTATTTTCTGTTGTTTGGTATTTGCCAGGTGAACTGTAGTTCCAGCGATTGCATTCTCCAAGTTTGGGGCGACAATTTTCACTCCACAAGCAGCATGTATTTCAGGAAAATTTACCCAGCGTTTGCCCGCATCACGCATTTCTGCCATACCTTTAGGGCGCTTTAGCCCCTTTATGTGAGTAGTAAATGCTCCGTCACTTGAGGCTAGCATGATTTTATCACCAATCTTTAGACTGCCACGGTAAAGTATGACATCGATAGTTTTGCCCATGCCAATCTCATCTCGCATTTCCAAAACAGTACCCATTGCAGGACCGATAGTATCAGTTAATCTATCTTCGAGAAATCGTTCAGCTAAACCAACACTTACTGCAAGTAGGTCCTGTAGACCTTCCCCTTCTTTTGCCGACATTGGTACAAGTGCTACATTTTGTTGAAAATCTTTGATTTTGTCATACCTTTCAATATTAAATCCGTGTGAAGAAAACTGGCCAAGCATTTTCCAATAACGGTCATCAAAGTAAGACTTCACATCATCACGCTGACTAGCGAATGATTCGAGGAACGAGCGCCCTTCTTCACATCTCCAGCCGTGAATTCGGTCGACTTTATTTGCCGCAATTACAAAAGGGGTTTTGGTTTCTCTCAGAGTATTCAAACTTTCAATAGTTTGAGGTTGTAAACCCTCCATAACGTCGACAACCAAGATAGCAATATCAGCTACAGAACCTCCTCTGTTCCGCAGACTAACAAATGAATGATGCCCAGGAGTATCGATAAACAGTAGACCCGGTGATTTGAATTCCTTACCGCCTAGCATTGCTTTACAGGTCTCATTTAACACATCTGCAGGTACTTCAGTTGCGCCGATGTGTTGAGTAATTCCTCCAGCCTCACGGTCCATTACGCTAGCTTGTCTCTCGCTACCAATAGAGCGAACTAAATCAAGAACGCTGGTTTTTCCGTGATCAACATGACCTAGTACAGAAACAATAGGTTGGCGGTTTGCGCCACGAATGACTTCCGCTGCGGTTTCATCTGTATTGTCATCTTCAGACATCTCACTGACCTCCACAGTTGTTTTGTGGTTATCAGTAATCACTCATAAAACCATCTTGAGATGGTTTGGTCCCACTGCATAATTCCTTCCGGGAACCAAAGGTTGAGTTCGAACTCAGCAGTTTCTGGTGCATCAGAGCCGTGGATCATATTGTAACCGATATCCATTCCATAGTCTCCTCTAATGGTCCCAGGCGCTGCTTCACGACCGTTTGTTGGGCCGATTAGGTTTCTTGCTACGCTAATTGCGTCTTTACCAGCCCATGCCATACAGACTACTGGTCCGGAGGTGACGAATTTGATTAGACCTGGGAAAAACGGTCTCTCAGCATGAACCGCATAATGAGTACGAGCGGTTTCTTCGCTAGGTACTACTGCTTTTAGCCCAACTAATTTTAATCCTTTTTGTTCAAATCTTCCTATTATTTCTCCGACAAGTCCTCTTTGAACTCCATCGGGCTTTACCATAACATACGTTGTTTCCATGATGTTCACCAAACACACCCAAAAATCACCCCTTTAATAGGGATGCGGAACTAATCCAAGTACACTTACTGAATGCCGCCCTTGACAAAGTGACGGGTCCACTTGACCTTACGGGAGTTTCTTCCCAACTTCACCATGTTCTTACGGGCTTTTGAATTCTTAAACCACATGATACTTCCATCACGTCGAATGAACATCATGCCTGTACCTGGCTCAATCTCGTCTCCTGAAAAACTGCAAATCCTTCTCTCTGGCATTTTTGATCACCTAGCATTCAATTTTCTAGCTTCTCGACCAGTGTCTCGAAGCATGAGTATGTCACCAACTCGGATTGGCCCGAGTACGTTTCTGGTAATGATTCTTCCAACGTCACGAGGGTTGGGCGCATCGTTGACACGAACTTTAACCTGAGTAGCTTCTCCGGTCAAACCAGTTCTACCGACAATCTCGACGACTTCTGCTGGCCATCCACCTAATTCTTCACTCATTTAGTCAACTCCAAATTAGGTTCAGGCTTTCAGACCTTTAATCAGGTCAACAACTTCTTGATACTTATCTTGTGCACCTTTGTTAATTTCCATAATTGCAATAGATGCAGTTTTGACTCCAGTTGGTAGTCCTGCCTCGTTTGCTAGGAATTCTTGTGAAGGAACGTATCCGTATGGGATACCTTTCTCTTCGCAAATTAGTGGAATGTGGGCTAGCAATTCAGGCGGGTTAACGTCTTCGGCTAGAACAATGAATTGCGCAGTACCTCTTTCGGCAGTCTTCGTAACTTCATTACTTCCTTTCTTTATTCGTCCATTTGAATTGGACTGAATCATTTCATAAATTTTGTCTGATACTTCTGTTGGGGTTTCAAATCTCACGTGTACACTCATCGGAATCGCTCCTTCCTCATGTTAAGGGGAACCATGCCCGTATCCTCCAGAATATAAACGCGCCGGACGATATTGGGTAGTCTAATTGTTGTTGCAAAGCCATAAAACACTCTGGATGCACTAAAGTAAAAAGGTCACTAAGAGCCATTAATCACCATTGCAAGGTTGTGAATAACTGTTTTACCCCTCGGGCCAAGGCTGGGCCGCCGGGTATAACATCGCAAGGGTTTGCCAGCGAACTAGTTGCATGGACACCGTCAACATATCTTACAAGTCTGGCAACTGCCCCTCCCGTAAACAAACCATGTGAACACGCTGCGTGAACTTGAATTGCGCCTTGACTTCTTAGCGCATCAGCGGCTCGACAGATTGTACCGCCAGTTGCAATCATGTCGTCGACAATTGCGACAACTTTGCCTTCAACATCAAGGTCTTTCGCTTGGTGGACTATTGTGTGCGCATCAATTCTAGTTTTTTCTAGGTATGAAAATTGGCACCCAATTTCGTTAGCCACTTCTGAAGCCCTCTCAATCGCACCCTTATCAGGGGATAGAATAAAATCTGGCTTGATGTCTTTTTGCAGGTGTTCTGCTAATTCAGGCATAGCAGAAGTAAAGGCAACAGGGACAGACAAACCTTCTAGCACCTTTGGGGCGTGTAGATCAAACACAATAATTCCATCACATCTAGAGGCTAACAAGTTGGCAATCGCCCGAGCAGAAACAGCTTCTCCCGGTCTAAACCTCTTATCTTGTCTGGAATATCCAAAATATGGAATCGCAAGTAACACTCCAGGTCCAACGTCATCCAATGATTGTGGTCCGATTTCTCTTAGGTTCTGCAAATTACCAGTCCTTACATCGCTAATAGCTTCAAGCATTAGTAGAGTTTCAATAATTCCTGAATCAGGAAACGTGTTCGATACTAAGACCACAGGTTCGGTTCTAATCGACTCAATCACTTCATCAGGGATTCGAATATATCCTTCAGTGTCTGGGAACCTTCTAGTTTCGATAGAAAAATGTGACCAGTTTAGTTCTCCAGCAAGTTGTTTTGCCATAATCTCAGCATTGCTTCCAGATAATACGACCATGAGCTCCGCCTGTTGGTGGGTTGTCGGAGGTTGTTCATGTTCTTTTGGTGCAAAACCAACAGTGATGGTGCGCGAGGCAGGACTTGAACCTGCGACCTCCCGGTTATCAGCCGGGTGCTCTAACCGACTAAGCTACCCGCGCAAAGGCAGTCCGCCGTCTAACCCCTCCGTCATAATAGTGACGGAATAAGGGCCAGCCAGTTTTAGATAAATTTCACTCTTCATTAATCTCATTTATTGAGATATAAGAAGGCAACTGAAGCACTTTTTCAAAGGTTCTAGATAGAACTACTTCATCAAGACGCTCTCTTGTTCTTGAAAATGCGGTTATTGGTATTCGGAGCTCGTCTTCAACAGCGAAATCGTTCTGAATCCCTAGGCGAGTTTTCACGATTACGCCTTTGTATGTTCTCTTAATTTTGAACAGTTTGGTAATGACTCCAATTTCTCTTCCTTGATTATCCAAAACAGCCCGGTCTAACATTTCATCAGGTGCATACAATTTTTCGTCAATCCTGACGGTGTTTCGCCACCTTCGTTGAAGTTCTCTCATCGATTTTGAAAGTTTAACAGTCCCATCATTTCTGATACTATGTACTAGTTCTTTTGGCAACGGCGCTAATTCTGCTGGCTTTCTCATGTATTCATCTGCGACATCAGATTCCACTTGGATGCGCATAGATCTAACTCTTGCTTCATTAGGGTGATGTCTTTCTCCAACAATCGTACCTACTTTTTTATCATTCACGTATACATCTCTTTGGAGTAACTCCTGGATGTTGTATTTTTCATTCTTCATTTTTCCCATCTCTCTCCCGGCTTTTGTCTCCGGTTGTTTTAACCTCTACTGTGGGGGGTCTTATACTATTGGGTATGAAAATAGAGAAAAGCAATTGGAAATGTCGTATAATTAGTTCAATTTCAATTGAAATAGCGAAATAAATTCATTTTATACTAATGTCGTATAATCTTTTTCTTTATATAATTAGTATTTTTGTGATGAGGGGTATTTTTTTAATTTTCAATACATTTTGAATCATTTCAGCAGCTGATTACTGGTGTGTGAGGCGTGAATAGTTTTACGTCTAGATCATCATAAAGATACAAATTTTTCTAATTGCATTTTCAAATTCTTAATTGAAAAATTATATTTATTGGTTGCGGTTTATTAATGTCCAAAGACTATTTGCAATAGTCCATGGAACCTGGTCGCATCATTCACTTAACAGGGGAATTAGATGGGTTGGGGATTGATTTAATCACTAAACTAATTCATGAGG
>JAQXFJ010000276.1 GCA_029250385.1 Candidatus Poseidoniaceae archaeon
AAGGCATTTGGCACCTCAATGGGGGGGTAAAACTCCATTATCTCCCGAACCTGAAGATGGTTTAGTCATCAATGAAGTGCCAGACATATTTGTCACAGGCCACGTTCACGGTCACGCATGTGTTGATTTCAAAGGTACAACACTGGTATGTTCAAGCACATGGCAGGACCAAACATCGTATCAAAGAATGCTCGGTTTTCAACCAAAGCCGTGTATTCTAACAATTGTCAATCTACAAAGTCATGCGACAACATCAATTCCATTTGTTTGATTACTCTAGGCCAAGTAGTGGCTTGAGATTTAGCAGGTTCTTATCATAAACGATTGGAACACCTGCTGCTTTGAATGCAGCAAGAGAAGATTCTCTACTAGGATTAAAGCCGATAAATCTACTACCTTCTACCTGCATTGACAAGTCCATCTCCGAGTCACCCACTGAAACACAATCCTTGGCATCAATGCCTTGCATTGATAATATTCGTTCAATCACCGCATCTTTCTTAGTTGCATGCAGGCGACATATGCCCTCATCCGACAAAGTATCATCATCATTAAACTCAAACCCATTGGCAATCCAATCGTCAACTTTTAGCATACCGGCAATTGATGACACAAAGATGTCAACACCTGCACTTACTATGGCGACAAATATACCTGCATCCTTTAGTTGTGCGATAAGTTCCTTAGCACCGGGCATTAGTTTAACGCCTGAATATGACCTGAACAATTCGTCCCGATAAATCGGATCTTGGACCGCTTTCCACATTTGAATGTCTGAGCGCATGAACTCTATATCAGTGAATTCACCGTTGATAAAACGCTGTAGATTCTTGGAATTATCGGTCCCAAAATAATCATGCAGGGTTTTCCAAGAGCTGACTGAATCCACTAAGACTCCATCACAATCAAAGACGACGACCTTAGGCTGGCTGACAATTTTGCCCGACATAATTCTGTGTCATTGTTTTCCTAGAAAAACACTCGTCACTGACCTCACCTAGTTCTCACTACGTAATGGTCGAGCGAAGCACGTCAGTGAAAGGGCCGAAACCCCTTCACTGACGTCTTGTCTTAGTGTTGTTTAGTCACTTCAAACTGCTTGATTCCAACTTACTCCTCGGTAAGTCTTCAAGGTTGCACCTTCAGCGTTGCCTGGAGGGTTGTAGACAATTCTAATTGTTGCATCTACAAGCGGAGTGCCATCAGCCAAATGGGTCTTGACATATATGTCGTCACCAGTACTAAAAGTAGATATTACTTCTTCACCATCAATGGTCACTACATCACCAAAAGTAACTAGTGAATCACTGTTATATGGTGAGAAACCGTATACTTGAAGTGTAGATGCGAGGTTAATTGTCTGAGATTCCGAACCACCTGTCGCATTGATATAAGCTACTGTCACTTCAACTGCTTGGGTTGCAAGAACTGTTTGTGCTTGCCCAATTGTGATCTTCCAGTGGTCTGAGTCAGTGCTACCAGTGTCGATGTTTTCAGCACTAAATGTCACTACAGGAACTCCCTTGGTATCTGTATCAGCAAGTTGTGCAGCCCATACATATACAACTCCAGAAAGTACTACAGTAATAGCAACCATCAAGATAGTTGCAATGACTGGGCTTACGGCAGATTCATCGTCAGATATACTTTCTTCCATCAACTCTTCCTCATCATCATCTCTTCGTCCGGCAAAGACAAGAGCACTAACAAACATTCCAGTTAAGGCAACTGCTATGATACTTGGGGCGAATGAAGCCACAGATAATGCACCGATAGTTGATACTGTAACAGGTAATTTGTTATCGCCGGTTTGCCAGTCTTCGAGAACCAGTCCAAGGTATCCTTGCTCTGTGTGACCACATTCACCTGCTTCACTCCATGCAACAGTTGTTCCTGCAGCATTAGATGTCATCAAGTTGTTACACCAGTTCTTATCTTCAAATGCAGGTCTTCTATTAGATTGAGTACCGTCTGCAGACTCACCGATTCTACCTGGTTCTGACCACTTGCCAAATACTTGGTTTCCTGAAACAGCATTGTGAGATTCCGGTGAATCTGTTTGTATGCTGTTGCTCTCTGGAGTGCAGACTTGACCTGGATTACAGGTGATTACGTCTACTTCCACCCAAACCTCTGTTGTCTGGTCAGTAACGTATACTTCCCAATCATCAATGTCTAGTGAAGTACCAAATGCTGGTGGTGTGTATAGACGTGGTAGTTGAAGTTCTGTATGACCGTCGGTTTGTAGAGTTACCTTGAGCAGGTGATCGTAGGTGTAGGCACCGTCATCTCCTCCAGCACTAATGCTAAAGTCGACTGGAACCATTGTACCTGGCATGATGTTGTTTACACCATTGAAGTCAAATCCTTCAGCGCCATCTAGGTAGTAGTCAGGGACATTTTCGACAACATTGTCAACCTTAATTGCCAGTGTAACAGATACTGATTCTTGCACGTAGTTGTTAGGTGATAATGCAGTATAGTTAGGCATGTAAGATGGTTCAAGAACAGAATCAGATAATGTAAGAGTCATCTCACAGTATCCGTTGGCTGTTCTTGTTTGGTGTATTCCATTGTTGTTTAACATGTCTACTTCCCATGGTTCAGCGTTGGTTGTAGCATCGGTAATCAAATTGAATGATAATGTATCTCCAACGATTGAGTGGCTGTAGTAGTTACTAGAGGTACAGGTGTTGGTATCTTCAAGAACCCATGTCAAATCTGCATCAACATGATCGATGTCAGACTTAATTGCTGACAAATCGAAGGTTAAAGCATCAGAGTCTGTGGTATCCTCTACAAGAGTTACACGGTAATTGCCGTTTAATTCGCCAGTGAAACTGTTAGAAGTATCAGCACTTGGCACTTGACCAGATACTGCTATTACCGGTTCATCATTTACCGGAGTAACTGAGAACGGTATTACAACCGAGTTAGCTTGTTGGTTTTCTAGACCATCATCTTCTAGAGTCAGAGTAATGTCACAAATACCTCCTTCTTCCCATGCTTGATTTTCGACGATTACGAGTTCATCTACACCATTTACATTGGTTTGAAGTGATATGTCAATTTGGTCACAATCCGCTGCGGCACCCCAAGTGTATACTTGGTCTACTGGGTCTTGCTCATTTGCCATATCCCTAATGAAGGAGTTTATTGTATCATTAGCAACTTTACCAAGTGGCTTGGTATAACTAGTAAATCCTTCATCTCTAGAGTTAAAGCGGTTTCCAGCTCCATCAGCATAAAGGTAAACATTTCCATTATCACAATCTGGGTCAGCATCAATTCGTGCATCGCAGATAACTGGTGCATCGTTAACATTGAGAACTGTGTAGACAATAGTCTTGCTAGCAGTTAATCCATGGCTATCAACGACATCATAGGTCAACTCAACAGTACCGAATTGATCGTTAATTGGAG
>JAQXFJ010000291.1 GCA_029250385.1 Candidatus Poseidoniaceae archaeon
CGATTCAATAATTTGTTTTCCATTCTATCAACAATTTGCATTTTTCTTCACCTCATCTAATGTTTACCTTTAGGGCATATTTGCCAGGTCTATCGACATTCAATCGCTTAGCAATCTCAGAGCGTTCTGGATTCATGATTATGACATATCCTTGCCAATCTGTAGTGACTTGTGCAGTTGGGCAACGATTGCACTGAGGAATTTCTTTTTTCTTTTCAGGGTCTGGAAGAATCATGCTGCATTCTCCACAAGCGAACGGATTTTTTACCATACTTTACACCTCACTCATTGTTATCTTCTTCAATCCAGTTATGGCATCCAAGTCCTGGTTGCTTACTAGTAAGACCAATCTTCGATCTTCGAGGATCACTGGTGTCAGGTGAAAGAGATACAATTCTTGCACGAATAGAGTCACCAATCGCAAGTCTGCGCCCGGTTTGTTTTCCTTCAATCCAGCCCATTCCTACGTTAGCATCAACGCTATCTTCCATGATCTGTGATTTGTGTAATAGAGCTTCCATTGGACCAATTCTAACGAAGGCGCCAAATTCATTGACTTCAGAAACTACCCCTTCAACAACTTCATAATCATCCATACAGAACAATACTGCGTCGAATCTAACTCTTTGGTAAATTGCTCCATCACCGTGAATAATTCTTCCACGGCCTAATGTTGTGTGGTTGGAAGTAACCAAGACAAATCTGTTATCATCATCAAAACGACCTTCAAAGGCAGTCATTGAGAGTCTGTCTATATGCTGATCTAATGATTGACCTTTACGCATGTATTCCGCTGGAATACGTATAGTATCCTCTTTTGTTACGACTTTGTACATCATTTCACTTCCTTTGGTTGATTCAGAGGAATGAGGGAAGAATAGCAAGCTATCCTGTCCTTCACCGGTATTACCTCGGGATAGAATCGACCGTAGTCATTCTGTCCACCAACGACCCCTATTTAATTGAAACGGAATTTAACTGACTCCGGACCAGTTTGGGAATCATCAGAAATACCCAAATTTGATGCAAAAACTGTTCGAACTGCCATAAGTCATAACAACCCCATTGACACACCTACAAATGATGTCATCTGCGACAGCCTTAGACAAGTGGCGAGTAAAGACGTCGTTGTTCTTGGTATTAATCCTATTTTTGATGCCATTATCAAACTTCAATTCCTCTATGAATAGCGAAACAGAACTGTTGGAAAAACAGTCTTCATTGGTTATTGACGCAGAACCATGGAACCCTACCGCTCAACCATGGGGACAATACGGCCGAGTCCCAACCCATAATGGCTCAATGCCGATGCATTCCCCAGACGGTGGCCCGGGCACTGGAACACTCGCAGAAGTATCCACTTATGGAATAATAGATACACCCACCATAAATTGGGTAGCATTAGATGATTTAGATGGGGCGGATACTTATGGGTCTATTATTGGTGATTTTTCAGCATCAGTCACAGCGACACCTGCATCCGTTGAAAGATGTGGACAAGGAGAGTTATTTGCCGTAATAATATCTAGCGACACAGGGTCAAGT
>JAQXFJ010000300.1 GCA_029250385.1 Candidatus Poseidoniaceae archaeon
GCGGGTTCGAACCCCGTCAGGCCCGCTACTCAAACACTGCAATTACTGTGGAAGATTTTATTTTACCAAAGTTATGTGAATCACTGCTCGCAGTTGGATCAGGATTATCACCTTCAACAAACAAAAAATCTTCATGAACTGACTTTATACGTTTTATTAATAGGTTTGATGAGTCAAACGGACTTGGAAAAACGATGATTTGTGTTGGAACCAAAACCTTACCATTGTAGGTTCTGCAACTAATAATATCGCCATTTTTCAAAGTAGGCCACATACTATCACCTCGAACGGTGACAGATAATTGTCCCATAAAATCAACTTGCGCGAATCCAAGGAACATCTCGTCCCTTTACTTTCCAAAACATATTGTGAATGTGCTCAACAGCATCCATAAGCTCTTGTGCATGTTCTGAGGAAACCTCGACTTTACATGCGCTGCATAGTTTTGCAGCTTGCCAGAAGATGGTATGAATATCTGGATTTTCTTCCAAGTGTTGTGGCTTGAAAAAGTCAGTCCAAAGTACTAATAATTCTTCTTTGCACTTGTGTGCTTCTTCTTCTTTAATTGCTGCATAACGACTCATTGTATTGATGTATGCTGCCGAACCAGTATCAGTGGAGTGGTTTGCTGCTAAGGTTAGCATCTTTTTGGTCATTGATTGTACTGCTTCTGCTGCTACTCTTGCACTGGCTGGGTCATATACACCACACGGTCCATCACAGTGAGCACTTGCTTCTATTGCTGTCATAAGGCGAACCAGAAGTCATCGATTTATCAATATGTGGTTTTATTTTGCCACTATTGTGGTCCCTTTTTCCCCTCGCAAGGACTTCAACGCATCACCTGGCTGGCATAAAATTGCGGTTAGGTTGGGATTATGTAAACAAGCCTCCATTAGACTACCCACTTTAGGACCCATTGAACCTTCTGGAAACTCCCCTCGGGCCATGTAATCTTCACATTGGTCAAGTGTAAGAACGTGATGTGATTGTTCTTTTGCAGTACCAAAACCTGTTTTTACAGAGTCTACTGCTGTAGAAATTATCAAAGCATCGGCGTTTAATTTTATTGCGATTAATGACGAAAGGCGATCTTTATCAATTACTGCAGGAACGCCAACAAAGTGGTTTTCTTGCTTCACTACTGGAATCCCTCCACCACCTCCACAGATAACTACTGCTCTGAGTTCAACTAATTTTTTAATTACTTCAAGATCTAAAACATTCATGGGTAAAGGACTGGCAACAACCCTTCTTGGCCCGTTGGCTGTTTCAGCAATATCCCAGTCAGCAGTCATTACAACACTATCCGACAAAATAGGACCTACTGGTTTTGTTGGAAGTTGGAATCCAACGTCATTGACATCAACCTCAACTCTGGTAATAATGCAAACCGTTCTTTCTGGTCGTCGCCTCTTCATCAAAATAGAATCAAGATTCAACGCTAAAGAGTGACCAATCATTCCTTGTGTTGCTGAAACCCAATCATCCATAGTGTGCGAGAATTTTTCGTCTAATTGCATCAAGTGCCCTACTTGCGGCCCATTACCATGAGTGAGAATCACACTCCAGCCTGATTCTAATAAGTCAACTACATCACTCATAACTCTGGCTAGAGTTTCCTCGGCTTCACCCGAACTTGTCGATGAAGGATTTTGTAATGCATTGCCTCCGATTGCATAGACTACCACCTTCTGCATGAAATATGCTTACTAGTGAGTAGTTTGAGGTTTTCTGTCAGAACTAGAATCAAACGGTGATTTTGAATCTAAGTTGGTAACTTGAAGCGTGACTTTCAATTACCGGACATTATACGGAGTATTGGTGAGGATATGAAGACAATTTGGATTTCGGATGTACTTAATGGTAAATTTGACGGTCAAAATATTGAGTTGAAAGGTTGGGTGAAGCGTTCACGCGGCTCTAATAAAATCCGCTTTTTAGTTCTTAGAGACTCCACTGGAGCCATACAATGTGTTGGCAAAAAAGATACTTTGGGAGAAGATGCGTTTGAGCAATTAAAGTCTGCTTTAATCGAATCATCAATCATAATCAATGGAATGGTAAATCCTGATGAAAGAGCAGATGGTGGATATGAACTAGTAATTCAATCAGTTGAAATTATTGGCCCCGTCAATCCAAAGACTCCGTTCCCAATTACTGAATCAGCAATGGCAGCAGCAGACGGAGGAGAAACAGAGTTTCTATTAGACAATCGTCACCTATATCTTCGCACATCAAGGATGACCACGATGCTGAAAATTAGAAGTTCAGTTTTTGGTGCAATTCACTCATATTTTAGAAACCAAGATTTCATTGAATATCAAGCGCCTAATTTTGTTGCTGGAGCCGTTGAAGGTGGATCAACACTTTTTGAAGTGCCATATTTCCCAACTGAAAAGAATCCAGAGAGAAAGGCCTATCTTACCCAGTCATGGCAATTATACGCTGAAGCAGCTATGCCTGCTCTCGAAAGACTCTACACAATTGCTCCCTCATTTAGAGCTGAAAAATCTCGGACTAGGCGACATTTGACTGAATTTTGGCATGCTGAAATGGAAGTAGCATGGGCTAATAATCAAGAAATAATGAGTTATGGTGAAGGCGTAGTTAGAAAAATTGCCACCACACTATTAGAAGAAAGAAGTGCAGAATTAGAATCACTAGATAGAGACCTAGAAACTATTGCTCGTTATGCAGACTCAAAGTTCCCTAGAATAAGATATGATGAAG
>JAQXFJ010000315.1 GCA_029250385.1 Candidatus Poseidoniaceae archaeon
TTTCCACACGGTGAAAGTGTCAGGAGAAACCACCCCTTGTACTTCTAATTCCCCAAGCCCGTACGAGGAACCGATGTGTATTACTCCGTTATGCCCAGAATCAGGATCGATAGTAAACATCACTCCCGAGCAGGCTTTGTCGGATCTTGCCATCTTCATCACTACAACTGCAATCGCACTATCAAGTGGGTGCATACCGTGTTCTATGTGGTAACCAATCGCCCGCTCGGTGAACATACTCGCAACACAGCGGCGCCATTTCTCTATGATGTCTTGGTCACCACTAACATTGAGATATGACTCATATTGGCCAGCAAATGATGCTTCAGCAGAATCTTCTGTGGTTGCTGAAGAGCGAACCGCGACATCAACTCCAGGATGATACAGGTCACATAACTGACCATATTCCTGAGCAATTGCCTGTTTAATCTCATCAGGTACCGGAGTTTCACGCACTAATGAACGAGCTAGTGTCGCTCTACTGTTGAGATTCAAATGGTCTTCCGGGTCTGCGTCTCGCAGACAAACCTCCAACGCATCAGCGAGTGTAGAACACTTAATCGCCGCACTTCGTAGTTGTTCAACATCTTCAGGAGCACCAACGTTATTCCACGTTGAGTCGGGTATTTTGGCATTAATGAATTGTTTAAACGCGTCAGTTGTCAAAGTAAAACCATTTGGTACTTTGACCCCAATCTTGGATAATTGTTGGAACATCTCCCCAAGTGATGCACCTTTTCCACCAACTGTGGCAACATCTTTCATATCAGCATTAGAGAACCATTCTGCAAGTTTGGCGGGGGCCATAAATCCAATTCGACTGGTTCAGTAATAAGTGGCAGTTTAAAACCATAAGAGAGTTATTAATTTTTATCTATCAAAAAGCAGTTTATTGCTATCACATTACTCCAACAACTTTGATCAAAATTCGCTTGCGTCTTTGGCCATCAAATTCTGCATAGTGGATTTGTTCCCAGGTGCCTAAGTGAAGCCGTCCGTCCCTAACCGGCATGGTGACTTGTTGGCCAAGCAATTGACGTTTAAGGTGCGCATCTCCGTTATCCTCACCAGTTCGATGGTGATGATATTCCTCGCCACTGCGCCCTTCTACGCCATAGAACGGCGCCACCTTCTCCAGCCATTGCATGATGTCATGGTGTAGTCCGTATTCAAGGTCGTTAACATAGCAAGACGCGGTAATATGCATTGGATTAACTAGCACCAAACCATCCTTTATGCCTGATTCAGTAACTACTTTTTCGACCTCTCTAGTTATGCAAATAATTTCGTAACGTTTCTCAGTGTGCATGTATATTTCTTCAACATAAGTCGCAGCCTTGCCGGTAATCAATTCGCCCATGTTGTCAAGAAACGGCAACTAGTCTATGAACAAACAACCCTGCATGACGCCATCAATCGGCTCAATGTTTAACTACCTAAATTGATAATTAATCTCTATGCAGGTGTCTGTTTTGAACAAGATCTTGCTATCCTTGGCCACAATATGTTTGGTGGCTAATATGTCCGCTCTACCAATTGTTTTCACCAGTGCGGTTCCTAGTGCTGTGGAAGAAAACTTTGCCACCTTCCCACTCGACTCAGCCTGTGGAGAAGATGGCGACTGCTCTAGCGTTGAAAGTGATTGGGAAGTCTCAGTTGCCACTCGTGATTATTATGCCTGGGATCTGGTTAATCTCGATGATGTATTAGCTGAAGAAGCCCTGCCGAAATATCAGAAAAAAGGCCCTTACACTTACGAAATTACTTCGGAAAAAACGTTATTAAATCACAATAGTGAAAACGGTGAACTAACTTACAATGTAGTGAAATCCTACCAATGTGCAGCAGATAGTTCAAATTCTTGCGCTGATGAATTAACTCAGCTTAATATTCAATTTAGGCCCCAATTAATCGGCGCAACAGGTACCGCAATTAATGGCATAATGGACTTGACCAAAATTGGATTTGCAAGCGGTATGATGGGTCAAGACCTCAACACAACTCAAGCCGGGGTTGCTACAGCCCAGTTCATTTCCACGATGGCCAATACGGTTGGTGGCGCTGGTTTTGGCACCTATGCATATGGAGCCT
>JAQXFJ010000320.1 GCA_029250385.1 Candidatus Poseidoniaceae archaeon
CCCCCCGCGGTTATTGCAAACCTATACTCTAATGGCGTTGTAGTATATCCTACCTCAACACTACCCGGACTTGGTTGCTTACCAAACAGCGATGCTTTGGATAATCTGTATCGAATAAAGAACCGCGCCAGTTCTCAACCAGTAAGCCTGGGTGTAGCATCTTTAAACCAAGCAGAACTGTTAGTCAACGTACCTTCCATTGCTCATGGAATCCTTGATGCCTTTCCAAAAGGTAGCATTACTCTAATCCTTGATGCTAAAGAGACTTTAGATAAACGCCTGGGAGGTAATCGGGTTGCGGTAAGAGTGCTGGCTGATAAACGCGGCATCGCACTGGTAAAAAAAATAGGACCAATTACGGCCACTAGTGCAAATCATAGTGGAGTTGAACCTGTTTACAATACAACGCTTGCAGCTAAGATACTAGCACTTGATGAGAAATCTGTCATTGCCGGAGAGTGTCCAGGTGGAGCCCCAAGCACTATCTTATCAATCGAGAAATTAGAGGGTAATTCAAGCGATTACACGGTAACTATTATCAGAGAGGGCGTAGTACCTAGAAATGACGTGGAGACATGGATGAGGAATTAGCATTGAAGTATTGGAAGGACGCTGGCCATGTTGCCAGAAGAACTCTAGAAGCAATGAAAGAAAAAATAGTTCCCGGTGCGACAATGCATGAGACCATCGAGGCAGCAGAAAGGTACATCCATAGGCACGGTGGGAAACCTGCATTTCCAGGAACAATTGCGGTAAATGATATTGCTGCACATTTCACAACCGATCACAATGTATCGCCTGTTGAAGATTGGGATGGCGATATGGTATTACAGAAGGGTGATTGCGTGAAAATAGATTACGGCGTACACATCAAAGGCCATATTGGAGATAATGCGTTAACTATCGAAGTAGGCAATACCAATAACCACACTGAACAAATAAAGGCGGCAAAAGAGGCCCGAGATGCTGCCATAGAAATGTTGCATCCCGGAACTCCATGGTACAAAGTAGGAGCTGCTGCGGCACAACCCTCAATTGATGCTGGATTCCAACCGATTAGGAATTTATGTGGCCATCAACTAAAGCCATGGGAATTACATGCTGGTGTTTCTGTACCATCTTATGCGTGTGGCCCTGATAACCGTGGATTCAAAGGAGTCGTAGAAGAAGGTGGCGTATACGCTATTGAGCCATTTAACACTACAGGCAGTAGCGGAATGATCAAAAATATTGGCCAACCAAATTCCTCAAACATTTATCGTTTGACTGGCATTACTACTTCGCGAAAAGCTAGAGCAAAGGGCCAGTTAAAACCGCTAGGAGCTCAGTTGGCGCGTAACTTAGAAGAACGCTATTCGACTTTACCATTTGCCGAACGCTGGGCTTTTCCAATGCTAGAAAAGCCATTTCCTGAAGCAGATGAAGCAAGCAGGCAAAGCAAATGGAATGCACTTGTTAAGAAATTAATCAGTATCCGTTTCTTAGAGACATACCATGTTCTTGCTTGCGCTGATGGTGGAAATATATGTCAATTTGAACACACTACTTACGTGACTGCTGGCGGTCCTGAAATATTAACAGTCGAATAAAATCATTAATCCCCTAATTTATTACAGAAAACGGGTTTTTCCTTATTTTTGTCCGTGACCAATATAAACTGTGAGTGCATCGGGAGATATGAACGGGCTGTTTGAGTTCTGTTGAGTGCATCCCATCCCCTCTGCGTTACTCTCACCCGTTCACCTCTTTTTCACTAGTTACTAAATGTTATTTTTTGACAGTTTACAAACCGTTTGCACCACTGGCAGGGCCAAATCATTTTGCTGAACATTCGCGCAGTTGCGCGTTTTTTGCACTATTTCTCAACTTTGACCGGCACTATGGTTAAATATGGCGCCGGCGGTGGGAGGAATACACCCGCTACGGGTAT
>JAQXFJ010000324.1 GCA_029250385.1 Candidatus Poseidoniaceae archaeon
AGCCTGAGCCTGAGCCTGAACCTGAACCAACTGAGCCATGTAATGGAATGCTCATCTTGTGTCTAAGAACATATGATAATGTCACCTTCCCAGAAACTCATAATGCATTTGCTACAGAAGAGGACGGAATAGTTTACCCGGCTGGAAATCATCGAACTGGGCTTGATAAGCAATGGAATGCTGGTATGCGAGCCTTCATGATTGATACCCATTATGAAAATCTAAATGACGAGAATCTTGATGGCGTAAAACTATGTCACGGAAGCGACGATCGAGGAGTTAGCCCCTGTATTTATGGCAACGTAAGTGCGGTTGATTGGCTTGGAAATTTGAATGATAAAATGGAAGATAGTACCCAAGATATTGTTACTCTCTTAGTAGAAAATTATGTTCAACCAGACCATTTGGAGCAAGTTTTCATCACTTCTGGTTTGATGGATAGAGTATTTATCCATCAATTAAATGAACCATGGCCAACTCTTCAATCAATGATTGACAGTGATACAAACCTAGTGGTGTTTTGGGAACAAGGGGGAGATTCTAGTCACCCATGGATTCATGACTTTCTCACCCATAGTTGGACAACTAATTTTGGAGAAGGGAGCACTGCAGACATGAATTGTGATGTCTTACGTGGCGATGGAAATCAGGTAGTGTACCATATGAATAATTGGTTAAGTAACCAAGTTGGTCTCTCTGACCCAACACAGGCTGGTGATGCGAATGATGTTGATTTCTTGGTTGAAAGAGCTAATGAATGCTGGCAACAACATGGTAAGCGTCCAACCTTCATCGCAGTCGATTGGTGGGAACAAGGTGATGTTGTGGCCGCTGCTGAGATGATAAATCTACAGACTAAAGCAAACTAACCCCAAAAGCGTCTTGTTCTAGCATATTCAACCTCTGCTAGGTGAATAGTCTTGAGTAATTTGTCCCGGTTATTTCTTGGGACTTTACGGAGAATTCTTTGTGCAGTTGCCTCACCGATACCTCTCCCCATGAGGCATAAAATGGCCTCTTGGCCACGGTTTTGAACTATTTCTGCATTCTTAATCATACGGTTCCGGTCCGCTTCCTCGTCAGATGAAACCCAATCTTTCAGCATACTAAGCAAGCCCTCACGGGCACAAGCAAGCATTCGCCCTTTACATTTCAAACAAATACCAATATCAGGAATTTCATTATACCTTGCTACCCTGAATCTTCGAACACTTTGGCACTTTAAACAACATAATACCGCTCGTTCATTTTCTAATCTTAAACTTAGACGTTCACGTACGGCTGCGTTATCCCAATTGGGTAAGAGAAGGTCTTTACTTGACCTTCTTGAAAGTCCAATGGGACCTGCGGCTGCGACTTCTATTGAAATAACACCTTCCTGAATCGCCCGAAGTACATCACTGGCACCTTCAATATCCATTTTTTCGAAAAATAACTTATCCAAAACCTCACGAAGAACTACTGTACCACGGTATTTTCTTATTAGGGCTTGGAGATTAATTCTACGTGGGTCTACACCGTGACGCAAGATACCGAAGGTCTTGCCAACTTGAGCAAACCTCCAACGAAGTTGCCTTGAGTTCGGCAAAGTTACGCTTAGTAAACCCTCTAACGCATCTGGAGGAGTTTCTGTAAGCCAACCGATAATGTCTTCAGGAGTAACTCCAGATGCTTGTAAGCCAATCCTAGTTGATTCGATTATGAGTCTTCCCCAATTTCCAGACTTTGTCGATGCCATAGCCAGTATTAGATGACCTAATGTTTCGTTTATTTTCGTCCCTTGGCATGAATTGATAATTATGGCATCATTTCTTGCCTCTATTGTCATCTTTCTGTCGGTCGGTAATACACCAGACTTTTCCATATGGTTGCCTATTTCATCACTTAACATTCCCAATGCATGTTCGTTGATTGGAAAATCTGTTAAGCTAATATCATCAGAAGCAAGTAGATTAAACCGATCAATCGAAGAGTTTTCTAATTTTGATGATTCTATGAGATTCAAGTCTTCAGCAATCAACCATCTTAATCGCCCTATATCCCTTGCTACCTCGGCTGGAACAGGAGGTAACTCTCCCAGCCACTGTGGTGCTTTTGCTTGGTCTGATACAGGAACCACCAATAATTCTGATTTCTCTGGGTCAGCATCAATAATCATCCAAGTTCTTCCAGCAATTACAAACCGGCGGATTGCTCCATCCTCTTCCTCTCCAGAATCGTTTAGTGAAAGGACAAATGCTTCATCAACGCTACCAATACTTCTCCTAGTAACACTATCTCTGACTCGATATGATTGCTTGTCAGGAATCATCGATAAGTGTTTAGATACCCAATCACGGGTTCTACCTGACACTGAAAACCAACCGGTTTCATACCTCTTGGGCAATACCAACTCTATTTCCTTTATTTTAGCATCTATCTCTTCTTCAGGGGTTTTGAAAAGTGGCCTTTCTTCTGGTAAAGTTATACCTTTATTTTCAGGCAATAATTGAGATTCTTCGTATATTGATTTAGGCCATCTGTACCATGGAACACCCTTAGGGTCTGTGACTAATTTTACCAACCAATTATCGGCTATCACTGCCAAAATTTCAATGGTATCATCCCTCTGCCATCCTTCAAATTGTGGAGCCTTAGCAATGATTGCCGTCGCTTCATCAATAGTAATCGCTTTGAAACTATGCGCCATCAAGATCAATTGATTGACCACAACTGTACGCGGCCTATTACGCCAGATTACCGGCTCAAGTTCGCCTCGCATGGCTCGTTCTCCGATTACTGCTGCTTCTGATAATTCATCACAATCCCAAGCAAAAATATTACCTCGGCCAATACCACCCAAACGATGGTCTGCTCGCCCTACTCGCTGTAATAGCCGATCGACTGAACGCGGGCTCTTGATTTGGATTATGCGGTTGATTAAACCAATATCAATACCTAGTTCTAAACTTGAAGTGCAGACTAATCCTGACACCTTTCCCGACCGTAGACCGTCTTCCATCCCGATTCTTGTTTCAGTTGCCAGAGAACCATGGTGGACACCGATATCAAGTTCTGGTGCCATTTTTTGTAACCTATTAGCAATTGTTTCAGCATCACTTCGACTGTTAACAAACAGCAAACACGGAGAATCTTTTCTTATAATCTCGATAATATCACGAAAAATAGCGTGAGCTCTTGAGGGGATAGCATATTCAATACCACCAGTTTCATCGATAGTCTCTGGAAAAGCGGTTTCTACAACAATTTCAGTAACTCTTTTACCAGTTTCAATAATTGTTTCTCCGTCATTAGACAGCCATTTAGCCACCTGATGAGGGTTGCCAACCGTAGCAGATAATCCAATTCGTTGAACTTTATTTCCAGATAAGGTTTCTAATCTTGACAACCCTAAAGATAACTGCCAACCCCTTTCACTAGCAGCTAGGTCATGAACCTCGTCAATAATTATGGCTTTGACTGTTTTTAGTAATTCACGGAGATTTTTTCCAGTGAACATTAATTGGAAGGTTTCAGGGGTGGTAATGAGAATATCTGGTGGTTTACGTACTTGTTTGGCTCGTTCACTTTGGGTGGTATCACCATGTCTAAGACCAACTCTCAAACCGACAGATTCAGCGATTTCTTGCAGCCTTCGGTCAACATCTCGATTAAGTGCGCGCAGTGGAGTTACATACAGGATTGACAATGGTTCCCATTGTTCTACTAAACATCGATTTATCACCGGTAATATTGCTGAAAGAGTTTTTCCTGAACCGGTTGGCGCGATTAGTAACCGATCATTGCCATCGATGATTTGTGGTATGGCTGACTCTTGAATTGGAGTCGGTTGCCACGACCTTTTTGCCAACTCATTTTGGAGTTTTTCGTCAAGCAGGGAAAATACACTTGACATACTCTACCCACCCCCGAAGTAGTTCCTTAACACCCTTACTTTTGATTATTTGTAGTATTGTAGATAAATCAAAACATCAAAGAACTCAAACGGTGAGAGCGGGTAGCAAGGAGCGGTGAGGACATGGGAATTATTGGACAGATGTGGGAAAAACAACACGGAAGACAACTGTTGATTACGGCAACAACCTTTGGTGGCGCAGCCGTTTTACTGATAGTCGGTGCATATCAACTACTCTTTTTGCAAAACGATGCAAATTGGGGTGAATTTACCGGTACAGCGATTGGCATGATTGTCTTGTCGAGCATTGTGTTAATTGTGGCTACTCCAGAATTCCTCAACCTGCGAGGTTGTGTTAATGTCTTGGCTGAATTAAAAGAAATTGAATCTACCTCAGAACTTAAGAGAAGAAGATCTGAGGGAGATGAAGCAGCAAAAACTCTTGGCGCAGGACATGCACAAGCATGGGATGATTTCTTGGCAAGTAAGGGTCTAAAGAAAAGCAAATGAGGGTGAAAATTGTCCGACCAACATCCGTTGAACAATCTCCTTAGAGAGATGCTCTTAGCTGTAGCAATGATATCCTTTCTTGTTCTAGGACTTTGGGCACATACTGGTACTATGCCACCACTTGTGGTTGTTGAATCATCATCAATGATTCACGAAAAATCTGGTGAAGTGGGAAGTATCGATGCTGGTGATTTGATTTTGGTCATGGACACACCTTATGACAACATTGTTACATTTGCTGAATCAAGTGACCCATCAAACAAAAATTACGGTTACGAAATGCATGGTATGAATGGCGACGTTATAATTTATCAAAAGAATGGTGATTCAGGCACACCAATTATTCACCGCGCTATTTTACGTGTAGAAGCGAGTCAAACTAATTCTCCTGACAGAAACGTTTCTTCAGATGCCAACAATTCTGCTCATTGCCCCAGTGGTGGGACTTGGGACTCAGGAGTTGTTGATGATGATGGTGAAAGTGGAACCTGTGTTCTTACATGGTCTGTTCCTGGTACTAATGTTAGCGACGTTGAAACTATAACGATTCATTTTGATGGCCAGCAAGCCGGTTATTATGATTGTAAAAGATTCACCCATGCTAACGTAGAGCCATATTTGGTGGTATGGAATTGGCAGCCAAAACATTCCGGTATCGTAACCCTTGGAGATAATAATCA
>JAQXFJ010000326.1 GCA_029250385.1 Candidatus Poseidoniaceae archaeon
CCGATAATGTTCAGTAGTGTTGATTTGCCGCAGCCCGATGGACCCATCAGAGCAACTAATTCACCTCGTTTTAACTCTAAATCGACGCCTTTCAAAACTTTTAGTTTACTACTTCCAAAGCCGAAAGATTTGGTTAGACCTTTTACTTCTAGCATTCACAATCTACCTTAGCGTTTGCGTCAAGTCTTGGTATTTATAAGAGTGTTAGGGATTGCTACTCGCCAACTTGCTTTGGAACTTATCGTAACTTTTCTTCATACGATGGTGAAAAAGTGGTGGGATTAACGCAGTCCAAAACATCACATAGTAACCATTTGGCAGTTGTGGAGAGTCTTCATGAACTGCTAGTTTTTGATATGGTGTGCTAGACCTCAAATGATGCGATGGATGAAGGGGCAGTTCTAGAAGAGTCCAGCGCGACCACCGATTACGACTTTCCCATGCGTGACCGGCGTTTGCTCGTTCATCATCGCCACGAACTAATCCGTGATGCTGTAGATAATTGACAAATTCAAGTAAAAATATGGCTACTACGGCTTGAAGTAAAAACACACCAAGCAGTACTGGCGATATGATGAACAACGTCACCAGTAATGTCAACTGAACTAACATAGAATATCTAAAATCCTTGGGCTTAGCACGATATGCTCCCATTAATTGTAATGGAATAGTTCTGATAAAATGCACGTAGACATTTCTTTTCCATGGAGAAGAGGTTGGGTCTCTTGGTTTGGCCCAGTGTTTGTGATGAGTATGATTATGCTCGACGGTGAAATGAAGGTATAACACACACATCAAGTCCAATCTCGATAACCACCAACTACGAGATCTAGGTCTTCTATGGCCTAGTTCATGGGCGGTGATTATGCCCGATGCACCTGATGACAAACCGACAGAAACAGCAGCCAGCCAAATAAACGAATTATAATCAAAATATGCTTGATAAAGCAATGTGGCGATAACTACGGGAACTAGTATTCCGTGAGTGTGTACAATAAAATCAAATACCCGAGATTCTTCTAGCGAATCAGTTTTGGAACTCTCACCTAGCAAGAAATCTAGAACAGGATATACTACTAGAGCAAGTATCAGGGTCGACGCAGTCCACCAACCACCAGCAAGTATACCGATGATAGTTACCAGCGGAGTGAATAACCCCAAAGTCTGGACAAGCCACCTAACCATGACAGGCTATCGGCCCGTCAGTTATTGAGGTTAGCATTCTCAAGCTTTGTTTCGACGAGAAAATATCCGCTTAATCCAAGAAGGAGAAAATTCAATCCCGTTTCTGTATACTTGTTGTTCAATTGCGTTCTCTACATACTTTTCTAAATAATCATCCATTACTTGCCACCTCTGATACTATGGGACCCTCTTATATCGGCTCCAAATCTAAAATCTGCCATCGCATTGACGATCATTTGTTTCCAATTAAAGAAGATACCACTACGGTAATCTTGCTCGGTTATTACTTGCTCAACATAGGTTTCTAACTCTCGGTCCATTTCCTTCCCTCTTACACTTTACTTTATGCACCTAGAGTATATTAAGCAGCGGTGAAATTGCCAACACATGGGTGCAATAATAAAAGCAGGTAATTTTTACAACACCTAGGCAGCAACCTTATTTTGTCATTTCCAACAAACTCAAAGCCCTTGACAAGATTATGGCAAAGATGAGTTTCTTTGATAACCAAGGTGGCTAACGACTGGTTATCCCAGCCTAACCCGACCCCGTAAGGAACCGAGGCAGACGGCTTAGGAGTGTGTTCACATGGGCATGGATTTAGCATTGAAAGCAAAGTTACAGAAGCAGCGATATCATATCGTGGGAGAGCACGGTGGGGTGAAAATATGCCACTGGACAAAGGAATCATTACTGCGTGACCGACAATGCTACAAAGGGAAATTTTACGGTATTGCCAGTCATAATTGTATGCAAACTTCACCAGTAGTAGACCAATGCAATTTAGCTTGTACTTATTGCTGGAGAGAGCCACACATGGATACTCTAGAGTTAACTGACCAAGACCCGCTTGAACTCCTCTATGAATCGGTTAGAGCACAAAGGAGATTACTTTCTGGTTTTGGTGGCAATCCAAAAGTACCCAGAGAAAAATGGCTTGATGCACAAAATCCTAAGCACGTTGCTATTTCACTAAACGGTGAGCCGACACTTTACACTAGGCTTGGCGAATATATCGATTTGTGCCATAAGCATGGCATGACTACGATGCTGGTTACCAATGGAACATTTCCCAAAGTTCTAGAACGCCTAGACCCACTACCAACTCAATTATATGTTTCAGTTGATGCACCAAATAAGAAAGTGTTCAATGAAGTATGTAAACCAAAATGGAATAAGCGCTCTTGGGAACAATTTGAGAAAACTATTGATTTAATGCCGTCCCTAGATACCAGAATAGTCTCTCGTCACACATTGATGAAGGGAATCAACATGAGTGAACAACACATTAGGGAGTTTGCTGCATTAGATAAGCGAGCTGATCCTAATTTTATTGAAAACAAAGGTTACGTTTTTGTTGGCCATAGCAGGGAAAATCTCAGTGCGGAAAATATGCCAAGTCATGATGATATCATGGATTTTTCAGCCAAAATCGCCCCGCTAACTGGAAGGAAAATATTGTCAGATTCTAAACCAAGTAGAGTTGCTTTAGTCGGTCAAGAAATTACTCCAATACCAATACCAGAAGCAACTATGTTCTTCCCAGACGACCTTGGAATTGCGCCTTCGGTAAAGCATCTACCAATTATACAGTAATTGGGAAGTTAACTGGTGCATCACCGGTAAACCATTGTGGATATTTTTTCATACATACCTTGAATTCTTGACTAGACAGATTATTTGCTAACCATTGGTCTAAATGGCCCCATTGTTGACTGTCAAACCACTCCCTGTCGTGATTAGCGAATTGGCGAACAAACGGAAAGAGCGCATCATTTAATTCATTTGACAGCGACTCAAGCAGCAATTGATCTAAGTCTTGTAAGTATTTTTTAGCCAATTCCCTTTGTTCTAATGCATCAATATCGTCGTAACGATTAGGATATTTATAGCGGTCAAGATGGAACTTGAATTCATGGTCATTGCGGTTAACCCAATGGTTGTCAAGGTCAGTTAATGTCCAGTTTGCAACGTATTGCATTATCTCTAAACTTTCTTCGATGACCTTGCCATTCGGTAATAACATAACTGGAACTGTACCTTTTGGTGAAATTTCCATCATATGTTCTGGCCGGTCTCTAAGCACAATTTCTCGATGCTCACAAACTAGTCCTGCTCGAACAATTGCCATTCTGGCACGCATTGCATATGGACAACGGCGAAAGCTGTAGAGAATTGGTTTTACTTGGTCGGCCATTTACCTGACTTCCATATATCAATTATTATTGTAAGTCGGTCTTCGCCCTTCAATTAGGGCAGATAAGCCTTCAAGTGCATCTCTGGTGGAGAATATATCAGTCAATTTGGATAATTCTGAATCTAGTCCTTCACTTAGTGTGGTATTGCTAGTGATATCAATCAATTCACTCGCCATTGACAGAGCAATTGGTGCAGTATACTTTAGATTCTTTAACTGCCTAGAAATGGTTTTCTCTGCTACATCATAGCCTGCCGGACAACCACCTGAAAGCAATACTGAAAGGTTGTTATCACTGTAAAAATCCGAGGCGAATTTAACTACTGGACTTGCATCATTTCTTGGCTTACCCGGGTACTTGTCAGCTGGCTTACCAGAAGTTGAGCATTGAGTTACTGCGCCGTCAACTTCTGACAGATCAACTAAATGAGTCAATAATCCAATGTCATAAGCAATTTGTGAATTCATGAAATTACCACCAAGTACTGCCCATCTAGCCAGTGGGATACCAGATATTCTTGCTGGTCTTTGAGAGCCACCAAGACCTGGATAGATACCAATTGAGGTTTCAGGGAATCTAAACTGAGTTCTTCTAGTGCCGATTCGATAATCGCAGCATAGAGCAAGTTCAAGTCCACCACCAAGAGCAAGTCCTGTGGTTAAGGCGACCGTAGTTTTGTTGGAATTTTCAATCGCATTGAGTACTTCATGACCATTACTGGTAAATTCTACAATATCTCCTATCGAATTAGATCTAATCTTGTCAACAAAGAATTTGACATCTGCTCCTGCAACAAAGGCTTTTCCTGCACCATCTAACACCATAGTGTGGACTGCTGTGTTAGCATTTACTGCATTAACTGCTTGACCAAGTTGCTTGATTACGGTTTCATTGAGGGCATTCATTGCTTCTGGACGATTGATGGTTATTGTAGCTACTCCATCGGTTATCGATGTGTCGACATAACTGAAATCCCATGGAGCATTACTACTCGCTTGTTTAGCGAAGAATTCAGAGACTTGCCAGGTAGAGTTACCAGCATCGTCTAGGCATAATTTTTGATAGTCAACCGCCATCTCATGGGATTGTTGTACCCCTATTTTATTCATCATTTCAAATGGTCCTTTAGCCCACCGCAGGCCAACTTTAGCACCTCTGTCCACGTCTTCCATCGAACAAACTCCTTCGTCAACAATTTGTGCTGCCACGCCAAATACTACGCCAAATAATCTCCTCGATACTAATTGGTATTGTTCTTCTGAGTAATCGGTTGCCTCGCTAATCTCCCACATATTGTTAGCACCGACTAGTTCTCGTAGGTTTGTCGCACCATCATAACGTGGAACTGCTAACTGTTCTGCTAAGTAGTCTGTGGAGTGAAGAGCAATCGGTGGGCCTGTTAAATTCATTAGACCAAATGGTCCAAGTCCGATGCGGAAGGCTTTACCAGCAATCGCATCAATTTGTGCCGCATTAGCAACACCTTCTTGCTCTAACAGACATGCTTCGTTAAGCCATGGAACAAAGAACCGATTGACAACAAATCCAGGTCGGTCGCCACAAACGATTACCACTTTACCAAGCATTTTGCAATATTGTACGACTCGGTCAATGGTATCTTGACTGGTGGTTTTTGCTGGAATAACTTCCACCAAACGGTTTTTTGCTGGATGATAAAAGAAATGTAGGCCAACAAACTTATCTGGCCTGCCGGTAGCTTTTGCTAATTCATTTACTGATAGCGAAGATGTGTTAGAGGCAAGTATGGTATGGTCTCCACATGCTTCATCAAGGGTCTTGAAAACGGCTGTTTTGACATCGAAATCTTCGAATACCGCTTCGATTACTAAATCTGTATTCTCGGCAGTATTTTCTACTCCAATAACTCCAGTTATACGGCTGGTTATTTCATCAACTTGAGATTGATTGAAAATTCTTCTCTCGACTGCTTCACTGAGAAAATCCTTGATTATTCCTTGCCCACGGTCAACCCATTGTTGCTCTCGGTCCACCATTTGCACATCAAATTCTTCTTGGGCGGATTTTTGGGCAATTCCTGAACCCATATTTCCGGCTCCCACAATAGCTACACGCTGAATAGGCTGCATGTTGTTGGCGAATCTTAAGATGTTCATGAACAATCCGTATCTGTGTCACAGTAATGTGCAACCATTTATACGCACAATAACTCAGCGTTAATTATGGAAATAACAAGGCAGTTCATCAGAATTTGTGTCATTATTTTTGGGATTTTAATCTTAGCATCCTACGTTTTTGGCGTGTATAGAACTGAAGATAAAATGGAGTTATGGGGTGGAATTCCTGGTAGCTGGCTAAAATTCATTGTCCCGTTTATGTTTATTGCCGCAATTGGTTGGTTAATCTATTGGTGGACTATTCTCTACAGTGTAGATGCCTCAGTAATTGACCAATTGCGCTGGCCGTGGCAAGAGTCCAGTGATGGAAACGGAGCAAACCGCTTATTCCTCGCTTATTGTGTATTCATGATTCCTTCAATGCTGTGGCTTGAAAGCACATTATTTCACATCAACAACGAATATAGTTGGACTCCAATATTGGTAATTGGTATCCTCACATTAGCATCTATTGGCAATATACTGTTTGGACTATTAGCATATTCAGCCTACCAAGACGGTTTAGAAGGGGCTAATTTGATGCTTGCAGGTGCATTTATGTTGAGCATACAGTGCATAATTCTTGATGGAATAGTCTGGAACGTTAAGTTCCCTTGGTAGAGTTAAACAAGGGAATCATAGGCGTCTGCTAAGCGTTTACAGAACAACTCATTGTCGTACTTCTTAGCATGTTCAAGTAAACTTGATTCTGGTCCTTTTTGCCCTTGATTACCAGCCATTGCCTGCCAGTCTGCATGTAGACTGATGATGGCTTGACTCCATGAGTTTGAATCATCAGCTGGTATGCAGGTATTGTCAGGCATTAATTCGTTATGAGAAGGCAGATCTGCACAGATTACTTTCATTCCTGCAGCCATAGATTCTATTGGTGGATAGCCAAAGCCTTCACTGACGGACGGGAATAGTAACGCTTCACACTTCATTCTAAGCGTCATCAAGTACTCATCTGATACCGATGAGCCGTGCTGAGTCCAATTGTCAATGCCGTTTTGTTTGGCGATTTCCATTATTGGAGGCAGCCCTGAGTTACCTGAACCATTGCCAACGTGATGAATGTGAACTTGTTGTTTGACATTGTCCGGTAAATTACCGATTACTTGACAGAGAAATTTCATTCGCTTTCTTGGATCGTTACTACCAACAATCAGCAAATTACACGCGGCTGGCATGGCAATATCCTCTGGTTGCTGATTATCTGGGTGATACTTGGCAACATCAATGCCCATCGGAATACAAACGGAGGGAACGTTGGAAAAATTATCCTTCGATGCTTGGTGAGTATGTCGCGAGTTACACATTAGGAAATCCGCTGTCGAGAGTCCATGTTGTAGCTTTTTCAAATCCTTGCGGCGCAACAAGCCTGGTTTAGTATCGCCAACTTCGATACTATCATCGCCAATTTTGAGGTGCTGTGGGAACAAATGAAACAAATCATGGACAGTTATTGTCACTGGTGCTCCGCAATTAACCGGAACTAGGTGTGATTGCTCTTGGTCAGTAATGTGGACAAGATCACATTTCCCTTGAGCGACAAGTTGCTTAGCGAGTTTCGCCACTCGCCGTGGATGAGAAATCCAGCGATTCCATAATCGAGAAAATGGGTTGCTGGTTTTACTCAAAGGATATTCGCACTGCCCGGCAAGTTCCC
>JAQXFJ010000337.1 GCA_029250385.1 Candidatus Poseidoniaceae archaeon
CTTCCAATACTTGTATGCTTGATGCACTATAATCGTCACTCATTGTTGATTCACCTCATGGTAAAGAATTGAATAAATTCATTTCGTATTTTGTAGGGATATGTTTTTCGATTTTTTGGCTAAAACTTAGCCGCTGCCTAACGAATTCTACTTGTCCCCTCCCCTACCAGTTGGAATCGGAGAAGGGGGTACTTTAAGGTACTGCAATTGGAGTGTTTTTAGTGGTCATTATTGGGAAAAATTAACCACTTCAGTATGACGAAATGGAATCATTTGGGAAGATTTTCTAGCCGTGAGCATTAATAACGACTCCTATTTGGCCAATACATGGCTGAACCGAAAGTATGTGTCTCGCTTGAAGCAATCTCTGTTGAAGAGATGATTGATGAAGCAACTAGAGCAAATATAGCAGGTGCAGATTATGTTGAAGTCAGGTTTGATAAACTATACCTGAATAAACCAGAACCAATAATCACCACCAATGACGATGGTGAAGAAATTTCAAAAATACCTCCCATCGAAGAATGGGGAGTAAAAGATTTCTCCGAAATTGATATTGATGCTTCAATTTTGAAGTTAAAGGATGGAATCCCCGTACCTGTTGTATTCACAGTTAGGTCAGTCCGTGAAGGTGGTTTCTTTGCTGGAAATGAGCCTGAAAGGCTGGAGATTTTACAAAAAGCAATCGACTCAGAAGTAACATTTGTCGATATTGAATTATCAATAGATGCTAAGGATCGAAGTAAATTAATGAAATCTGCAGAAAAATCGAACTCAAAGGTAATTGCCTCGATTCATGAAACAAAATCAACACCTAACGCTGAAGAGATTGTAACTTTAGTAAAAGACAACAAGGCAAACGGAGATATTGTGAAATTCTGCTCATCCGTAGGCAACCATAGAGATGCACTACAAATTTTCGAAGCAGCAAGCTCATTGGTTGGCGAGGAATCAAATCACTGCTTAATGGGATTAGGAAATGGAGGCGATTGGGTACGCCTTCACGCACCAGTACTTGATCAAAAAATTGTCTATGCCACAATGCAGAATAGTTTCCGACTCTCGGATAAGGGCCTCATAAATGTCAGAGACCTAAGGGACGCTTGGGCACTAATGGAATACTGATCAGGTATCTCTACTAGACTCTAAATCAGGATAAGATTTCTCAGCCAACTGGTTCTCATCCCCAGTAATAGGTGGCAATTCTGGCGGTCGTTCCAAAGAAGGCACTAGGCCGTTGTTTGGCAAATCTTCAGTTTGTTCCAAGCCTGAACTCATGTATCTAGCATTCAAAATAAATGGGAATATCGCCACACCAATCATCAATACTAAAAAGGCCAATGCAACTGTAAAGTTTGGTAGAACAAATGAACGCTCAGTTGTGATGATAGTAACGTCTGCAGCAGTAACTACACCTGGCGCTGGTGAATCGCTGTCATGATTATTATCCCAGGTATCTATTACGATGTAGAAATTTTGCCACTCCTCAGATCCGAACAGGGGCGTATAAGATTCAGGACCATCCAAACTTAATGCGAAATTAATTTCGTTGACGGATTCATATTGATGTGCATCCCGATAAGTTCGCCAGCCGGTAAAATCCATACTCCGCCATTCTGGAGAAATATCACTTAGTGCTCCAGCGATGTCCCAATAAAAACTATTTTCAGAATGATATGAATAATACAACTCAGTATAACGTTCATATTCCGATGTAGTCATCAGGTAAACATCTGCTGAATAATCACTGTCTGTTTCGTTTAAGGATTGTAGAGAAATACAGATAGTAGTACGGTGCTGTGCAGATAGATTGATTCTCAAAGCGCCTATACTATCATTACCCACCAACATTGTTGCGTGATGA
>JAQXFJ010000355.1 GCA_029250385.1 Candidatus Poseidoniaceae archaeon
GATGAGTCATTGCCACAATCTATGGTCGACGACCTAAGTGCAATATTCGATAACAATGATGCAGATGATTCTGATGATTTGGACCTAAATGAACTAGATCAATTCATCCTTGACACTGATGATTACTTTATGTCAATGGATGGCAATGACGACGACCACGACGAAGATTTAATTACTCCTGAACAACTTCTTGCTGATATTGACAGTGACGAAAGTGGCACAATGAGTCTTGATGAATTCAATGCTTTTTTTGGTGGCAGCGAGGAAATAGATGTCAATGATCCTGAATTCTCGGAGATCTTTGAATACAACGATGCTGATGCATCAGGAGACCTAGATAACAGCGAACTTGAAGGATTTATTATGGACTTAGATGCCTACCTAGAAGGTGGTCACGATGGAGAAGACGGCGACCATGATGACCACGGTGACGATGGACATGACGATGGAGATCACAGCGACTTCTATGTCGAGGCATATCTCACCGATAACTGGGCAAGCGGCCTAAATGACTACGCAGACCCAGAATTTACAATTAGTTCTGGTTTTAGTGATGTTGATAACGTACAATTCGAGCTTTATGATAGTGACGGAATGGAATTAACAACACTGAATATCCAACCTTCGGATTTCACAGATCAAGGTGATGGCAGCATGATTTACTATGTAGACATGGACAATTTGATGCTTGATGTAGGATGCTACACTCTCACAGCAACTGTAACTTCCTACGACAACAATTACCAAGGAGAATGGACTCGTGAAGATATTTGCATCTACGACTCTGGAAATGATGACAACAGTGATGACCAGGTTAATATGTTTGATTGGATTATTTTCAATACTCAAACCGATATGCCGATAGAAGGTTCTTTTGATGATTATTCAATCATCCTCGCATTTTGTGACATGGATGAATCCAACAGTGATGCACCAACAATGACTTGTGGTGACGATATTTTGAAAGTAACTATTGCGGATGCAATGACTGAAGGTGCTGTTGTGATGTTCCATGATGCTGACATGTCTGGTACCATTTCTAGCGATGACATGGTTCACATTAGCCCAGATATCGATCTTGGTGGTGACTGGAATATGGTCAGACTATATTCAACATCTGCTGACGCTTACTCTGATGAGAACCCAATGCAAACTCCTGGTTTCACTGGGGCTCTTGGAATGCTTGCGCTTCTTGGTGCTGCTCTACTAACCCGTAGAGACTGAAGTGAAAAACTGACTTTCAACTCCATCATTAGATGGAGACAAAGCGGAACATGACCTTAGATACTGCAGAGACCATGAGGATAATCATGAACGAGCCAATAGCCCAACGGGCCCACGGACGTTCAGGTTTTGCTGGCGGCCAGGGGTCAAATCCAAGCCGTTCAGCCTCCTCTACAAGTGCGGCAAGTTCAGCCAGTTCTTCCTCAACACTCTGTGCAGGCATTGTTTAACGGTCGATTGGGTCATACATCAATATGAGTGACGATTTAACAAACATAATGTTTTAACCAAGAGCCTTGAGAAAAGCGTGGTGAAGTCGTGACTAGTAAGCCAAAATCAAATGGTAAAACCATATTTGTTACCGGAGTAAACGGCCACATTGGTAACCACATAGTTAGCGACCTACTGGCCAACGGCTATCATGTCAAAGGCTCAGTTCGCAATCTCAATGATGAAGCAAAGACTGAGCATGTACTACAACACGCAAAGAGCATCGATGTTACAGAACGACTAGAATTAGTCGAGGGTGATATTTTAGAAGCAGATAATTGGGCTCTAATGATGAAGGGATGTGATTCATTATTTCACACTGCAACAATTTATTCCAATACTAAAGATGGCCAACTAATCATTGACACGGCACTGCTTGG
>JAQXFJ010000003.1 GCA_029250385.1 Candidatus Poseidoniaceae archaeon
CTCTAATTTGCCTTTACCAATCATTTGGTAGCAATCAGCAACATCGGTTGACATCCAACGTACTACATCTTCCAAAGAGCACTTCCCGTTATTGACATTTGTTAGCATAACAGACAATGAGGTTTCCACTCCAGGCATTCCGCTAGGAGCATTAGGGAAACCCTTTGATTTATCTTCTAGAGTGTGTGGAGCGTGGTCAGTAGCGATACATTGAATCGTACCATCTGTTAATCTTGACCACAGTATTTCTCTATCGGCTGCATATCTTATTGGTGGGTTCATCTGTAGTCTAACACCTTGTTCAGCAACATCAGTCTCGTCAAAAGTTAGATGCTGTGGCAGAACTTCTGTGGTGATAATCGGGTGCTGTTCAGCCTTAGACGGTAGTGAGCAATAGTCGGCCAAATAATCAGCCTCGATGCCTGAGGTTAGGTGGAGGATGTGTAATCTGTGGCCAGTTTTGACGGCTAATTCAACAGATAACTTAGTTGCCAATAATGCAGTGATGTCATCTCTGTAATATGCGTGTGCAGCAACGTCAGTACGACCTTCAATTAATTTGCGACGCTCGTTCATCCTGTCTTCATCTTCAGCATGTACTGCAATTAGTCCAGCAGTTTCAGTAAAAATTCGTTCTAGAGCCACTTTATCCGAGACCAGCAAGGTTCCAGTTGATACGCCCATGAAGATCTTGATACCACAAATACCAGGTATGGCAATTGGCTTATCTTTAGTGCCAACAGCATCTTGTAAGTCCTCTACATTATCTTCAGTTGCTCCTATAAAAAATCCATAATTGTTAACACACTTACTTGCCGCAGTGTCTAGTTTACCTTGCATTCCTACAAGAGTGGTAATCGATGGAACATTATTCGGCATATCTAGAAACGAAGTGATGCCACCACTTACCGCAGCCGCCGAGCCACTTCCTAAGTCCTCTTTTTCTGGTTGGCCAGGGTCTCTAAAATGTACTTGAGGATCAATACATCCCGGCAGTAGATGTAGTCCGGTACCGTCAACAAACATTTCACCGTCATGGTTTTCTAAGGTACCAGTCTCGGAAATTTCAGTAATTATACCGTCTGATATACGTAAATCGCCTAATGTTGTAGTTTCAGGCAAGACCATTGTTGCCCCGCTGATTAAAATATTCCCCTTCATACTATCAGTTCCTAAATACTCGGGGAAGTCGGTAATGAATGAACTTTAAGGTCATCGTCTGCTAGAATCTTTGGGTCTGAATGCTTGGCAAACAGTATCGTTCATATCGATGTAAGGGCCACCGATTAAGTCTACACAATAAGGCACAGCCCGCCAAATTTCATCAATAGTTTCTCTAATTGATTTAGGCCTGCCAGGTAGATTGAACACCAAACACTTCCCTCTAATACCGCCAATTTGTCTTGATAGTATGGCAGTAGGCACATACTGTAGCGATATTGCTCGCATTTGTTCGCCAAAGCCGTCTAGAATCTTATCGCATACCGCTGCAGTTGCTTCAGGAGTTACATCCCTTGAAGCAGGCCCTGTTCCTCCAGTAGTAACAACAACAGAGCAGCCTAAATCATCACACATTCGGATAATTTCGCGTTCAATCATTACTTGATCGTCAGCTATGCATGAATAAATAATTTCTAAAGGACTGACTATCGCTTCCTTGAAAAATTGTAAAATTGCCGGCCCACCTTCATCTTGGTACTCACCAGAACTAGCTCTATCGCTGACAGTAATGATGCCAATTCTAGCCAAGTCGCCACAATTGCCGCTGATGCCCTGAATAATGGTTTGCGTATCCAAAAGACCACCGAATCAATGTTCTCCGTATTTTGCTGCAACATCTGCATGGAAATTGTCTAGCAGAGTGTCCTCGAATAATTCCGTTTGTCTCCTGACTTTGGTTGAACGGATGTGTAAGAAGGCAGCGCCAACAAATACGATAATTATCAATGGAATTACCGCTTCAAGTTTGTATTGGTGCATGAATTTAACAATACCTTCAGCGGTATAGGCCCAAGTAATAGATGCGGCAGCCCCTCCAATGAATGTTGCTGCAAGTACTCTAGTGAATTTCATTCTGGACAATAGTCCAAGCATTGCACCGACAAGTACACCTGATGCCATAAATGGTATCCACACAAATACAATTAGCCCCCAGAATCCCCATTTGTTGATCATTTCACGCTTTTCATTAGCCATGTATTCTACAGTGGATAGCGTGTTGCCGATAAAATTCGTTTGCAACATTTTGCCGCCAAGTCCGTCTTGTTTTGCGACAGCCACAATCCTGTCATCGTTCTTCCCACCACTTTCGACTCTTCCAGCACCAGATCTATCTGACAATGTGGAAACTTGATTTCTTGCTTTCACAATCAACTCTTGGCTGCCGAGTAAGTCTTGATTTCTATCAGAGATGTATCGATACAATTCCACTTCTACTTCATCGGTAGTCTTCTTAAATCTAAAGAAGGCAAATCGCTGAGTTGGCTTGTAAATTACTGAAACAAAGATTACTTTATCATCACTAGTAACTACTGCACCTTCCATTCTAACATCAGTTCTTCTAGCAAAGAATAAGTCTAGACTATCTCTAACTTCATCCTCAACTCTTGAAAGAGTATGTAGTTCAGAAAAGAAAGATGCATAATCTTGCTCTTCTTCAGTATCTGCGCCTTCAGCGCCAGCACCGACCCCAACACCACTATCAAAGTCAATAGCTTGGTTTACTCCAATTGTTTTGACAGTTAGTTGCACTGGTTTGAATACTCTGAAGATGGCGAATTCCTCTAACACTTCCCGGAGAATTTCAGCACGAATATCCTTACTATCTGAGAGAGTACCATCCGTGTTTTTGTAAGGAACCATGATATCTATCGATAGTTCTCGAGATTCCAGTTTGTATAACTCCCAATCAATGTCAATATGCAACCGTTTGGATGTTTTGCCAAGTATATCCTCAACCACTCTGGCAATGTGGGTTCTCGACAATATGTCGTCGGTTTCTTGGTGATATATTTTGTACATAACGGGATAGATGACTAGCAAAGTTACAGCAGAAAGTGACAGTGAGATAAAAGCCATCCACCACGCTGGAATACCTGCTGTTCCTCCAGTTAGCATTGCAGTTTCTCTGCCACCTCCTAGTTCAGCAGCCATCAAAAGATATCCCCATTCGCCAAGATCCTTGGTGGTCCAACATGTACGGGGTCCAGGGTCAGAAATACTGACTTCTCTGTGAGATTCAGAGTCAACAAACGGTAGGAATGAAAAGAACCCTCCTCCCTTTATCTCGAGTTCGAAATCTATCTCTTTGGATAGTGATTCTGCTCCTTCAATTAGGGAAGCATTGACTAAATCATCGCTTTGATTGTAAACTTGCACTAGTAGAATAATTCGATATTCACCAACCTCGAGTTCGTCAAAAGGGGCTCTAAATTCGCTTTTACCGCCTGAAACCTGAACAATTGTGTCATCAGTAGAATTTAGTAGCCAAGACTCACCAACATAATTCAATATTGTGTAATTCATGTAGGCATAACCGTCTGGTAGATTTCTTCCAGAGAGGTCGAAGTACTCAGCATCATTCTCAGGGAACATGTGAACCCACGGTTGGTCTTCGATATTTTGGCACTCATCACCAGTATCTAGGAAGGTTTCAGAGGCTTTGTAGTCAAGGGTAGTGGATGAGCCAAATATTCCACTTGACATACCAAATAGTAAGACTGCAAAGAATATTCCATATCCAATTCCAGCAAATAATATGTAATCTTCTTTGTTAGAAAGGAATCTACGTTTGCTGGTTTTAGTTTTTCGACGTCTGATTTCCTCTAGTTCTCGAGTGATTTTGTCTCTAGCTTTTTGCTCGACATCAACCTCTTCGATGGGCTCAGCCGACTGCTCGATTTCCTCGCCCATGACACGCATGCTAGAAACTAGCAAATTAATGCATGGTTCATTTCACACATCAGCAAGAGCCTATAGGCCGCTTGATTGCTCGCGATTAGTTGGTGGGTAGGGCCGGACTTGAACCGGCGACCTCAGCATCTTCAGTGCTGCGCTCTCCCAACTAAGCTACCTACCCGCAAGTACCTGCGGAATGATTTGGCATTTCAAATCTTCCAAAGAAAAGGTCATGATTAGTTGATGCCATCAAGAATTGCTGCTTGAACTTCAAAAAGTCCGTCTAATCCAGCGTCCGCTTGTGCAATAAGGGCGAATAATTCCTCACCAGAGAAGGTAGACTCTTCGCCAGTACCTTGCAATTCAACATACTTGCCATCAGCAGTTTTTACCACATTCATATCAACATCTGCATTGGAATCTAGTACGTAATCCAAGTCTAGGTACACATCCCCTTCAATTAATCCTACTGAGATGGCGGCTAAATCGTGGGGTATTACCTTATTCTCATGCTCCATTTGTTGTTCTGGGGTTAAATTTGGAGCTTTCCAACCAGACTTTCTCTCTTCATCAGTCGGTCGTAAGTCAGTTGGCAAACATTGCCCATTGGCGATTAATCTCCTTACCGCCAAGCGCAGTGCTAAATTAGCTGCGGTGATCGATGCACATCTTGTTCCTCCATCAGCATTTAGGATATCACAATCAACGTTTAAAGCAACAGGTCCTAATTGCTCTAAGTCTACTGCTGCACGAAGTGACCTAGCGATTAATCGCTCAATCTCTTGAGTCCGACCTTTGGCGCCTCGGCGTTCTCTGCGGAAGCGTGAATCAGTAGATCCAGGCAGGAGTGAGTATTCAGCATGAACCCAGCCTTTGTTAGAATCCCGCGGAAACCATCCAGGTAACCTCGCCTCCTTGGTGCAACATGCTAGTACCACAGTATCTCCCTGTCGGTAAAGAATAGAAGCGAGAGCATTTGTGGTAAAATCAATTTCAACCTCAACATGTCTCATTTGGTTCGGTTTTCGGTCAGTTTCAAACTCAGTCTTGAATTTCGCCATGATGTGCGCACAACTCTTCTTTCATCAAGTCTTCTCATTTTCTGCACAAATTTATGATGAGCAGATTGAAGTTCTGAATCATGTTGGCTGCGCTATGAGCACCAAAAGGGTGGTTATTTGTGGGGTGGCAAGAACTCCAATTGGCAGTTTCATGGGCACTCTCTCACCGATTAGTGCGGTAGAACTAGGAGTCCTAGCCGTCAAAGAATTAACTTCAAGGGTTGGTTTTGATGCCTCAAGCGGAATTGTTGATGAAGTCTATTTTGGTCAAGTACTGCAAGCTGGGTCTGGGCAAAACCCTGCTCGGCAAGTTGCACTTGGTGCAGGTCTTCCAGTAACCACTTCAGCATCAACAATAAACAAGGTATGCGGGAGTTCTTTGGAAGCCGCCATGTTGGCGGCTAACAGTATCTTGGCGGGTAAATCAAAGGTTGTTGTTGCAGGTGGCATGGAGAGTATGTCCAATGCACCGCAACTCTTGATGGGCCAAAGAAAAGGTAAGAAAATGGGTGATTCAAAATTAATTGATTCGATGATTCATGACGGCCTATGGGATGTCTACAACGATATTCACATGGGTAATACCGGGGAAACAGTAGCCCAAGAAAGCGGCATAACACGCAATGATTCGGATAATTATGCAGTTAGAAGTCACCAAAGAGCAGCAACTGCTTGGGATTCGGGATGGTTTGATTGGGAGACTTTCCCCGTTGTAGTGCCAAAGCGCCGAGGCGACGATATCATATTCACTCGTGATGAGGGAATTAAGTCCGCTACCAGTGATGAAATACTATCAAAATTACGTCCAGTATTCAATAAAGCAGGACAAGTTACTGCTGGTAATGCGAGTACACTAAATGACGGCGCTAGCGCTATTTTACTTGCTGATGAAGAGATCGCTAAAGTAAATGGATGGGAAATTATCGCTTACATAGACGATTATTGCACCAGTGGAGTTGAGCCTCATAGAGTTATGAGTGCCCCAATACCGGCCATTAGAACTCTGCTCGAGCGTAATCAACTCAAGGTAACTGATGTGGATATTTATGAGCACAATGAAGCGTTTGCTTCGGCATCTTGTGCAATTGCCAAGGAAATCGGAATTCCAGATGAGCGATTTAACCTCCATGGTGGCGCTATTTCTCTTGGTCATCCGTTAGGCAGTAGTGGAACAAGATGTTTAATCACCCTTCTTGGAGTAATGCGTCGCACAAATAGTAAATCAGGAATTGTAACTCTTTGCTTAGGTGGCGGAAATGCAGTCGCTATGCTAGTTAGTCGCCACTAACGGCGAATGGTTCGATATTCAACTGTATGCTAAAAACCGCAGTTTTGAACGGATGGTATCAAATAGGGTTGGACGGCGGGATGGTATGTTGGATATGGTGTCATTTACAGACCTTGGAGTTTCTAGCAGCCTAGTTAAGGTGCTGGCAGACCAAGGAATTACCGAACCGTTTGAGGTTCAAAAAGAGTCAATACCAGATGGTATGCTTGGTAACGATCTTTGCTGCCGTGCACCAACTGGTTCAGGTAAGACCTTGGCGTTTGGTCTGCCGCTTATCGAACGTACAAAGAAGGCTGAGCCAGGTTTTCCTACCTCGCTTATATTGACTCCAACAAGAGAGTTAGCAGAACAAATTTACCGGGTATTAGATCCACTTTCTAGGGAATTGGGATTATACACCTATGCAGTGTATGGAGGAGTTTCATACACTAAACAATTCAAAGCATTTGATCGTGGCGTAGATATTTTAGTAGCTTGTCCAGGCCGTCTACTTGACCTAATGGATCGTGGTTCAGTAAATCTTGAGGATGTAGAAGTTGTTGTTTTAGACGAAGCAGATCGTATGGCTGATATGGGATTTATGGAACCAGTTTGTGATATTCTTGATGAATGTAAGAAAGATCGTCAAACAATATTGTTCAGTGCTACTTTAGATGATGAAGTTGGAGAGTTGGTTCGTGATTATCAAACCGACCCGGTAACTATTGAAGTCGGTCCAAAAGAGGTTTCAATGGAGAGCATGACTCACTTTTTCTGGCTAATGCCGCACTCAAAAAAATCCACAATATCTAGCGAAATTATCAGAAAATGCGGGCGAACTATTGTATTTTGTCGAACAAGAGCCGGTGCAGATCGGGTTGGTGACGACCTACGGCAAGACGGTTTGTCTGCGCAAACTCTTCACGGCGGTCTATCACAAAAAAATCGTGATAGGGCAATGCAACGTTTCCAGCATGGCGAATGTATGGCTTTGATAGCCACCGATGTTGCAGCACGAGGAATCGACGTTGAAGCAGTCAATTGTGTAATTCATTATGATCCACCTGAAAATGGTAAAGC
>JAQXFJ010000030.1 GCA_029250385.1 Candidatus Poseidoniaceae archaeon
CTGAACCTGTCGCAGTTACGACAAGTCCCTGCCAAAGACCAGCTCCGTGGGAGCTTGGTGATTGAGGTGTTGCGCCAGAGAAGAAATGCGCGCCTTGTGCATCTAAAGAGCCTGCAACCTCTATTTTGTACCCATCCCCACCATCTATGGTGACTCCGGGTAAAATAGTAAGTGATGCGCCCTCAGCAATGGTAATATTGCCGGACAAAATTTTATTCTCATCCCAAGTAATGTCATTTGAAATCACAGTGTCAGAAGATGATACCGTTAATGGTAGTATTGAAATTAGTAGTAACACGACAATAGTGGAAGGTACCAACGCCTTTTGCCGCATATTACCGCCTTTGTTGCTAACACATATCAAACCAAAGGCTTCCGGTCTAGAGTTAAGTTATGGGTTATAGAAAATCAAATTCATCCTTGGGCGGTAATTCTTTTATTGATGAGACTGGTTTGGCTTTATTCTTTATTATCGGGTTCGCTGATTTTATCGGAGGATTTGTTGGTTCTTTTTGCGACTTATTCTTCAACATAAATACAAGTAAAGCGGCTATCAATATGCTAGATATTGAGCCAATCCCTATGTAAATTAAATTAGAGTTTTCAGAAAAAAAGGAATCCGTTGATTTATCAGTAGTAGTAAAAATTGATATTGCAGTTCCACGTAAACAACCGTCGCCATACCGACATGAAAATTCACTTTCAGCAAACACCTCAAATTGAATTATTAGTTCACTATCACCATTACTCTTTTCATTCCAGTTTATCAATTGATGACGCGCATCTTCTTTGTAAGGGGCTGTTATGGAAATGGTAAAATTTGAGGTCTGGCCAACTTCAATTTGTCTATTTACACCGTCAATAGCAAATACAAATCCTGTATCTTCTAAGTAATCTAACATGGAATAAGAAATTCCAAACCTAAAGAAATCTATGCCGTTACCTGTATTTTTTACTGTATAAGTTAGTTCCTTTGTCTCACCGCTACTAATTTCGAGTTGGGGCTGATTTGCTGTTATTTCAACCCCACTATATTGCATCAGTGACGCCAAGAGGTTTACTTCTGATTTTTCTTCACTTATTGGCGGAATACCATTAACACTAGTCACTGTTGCTTCAATATTGACGCTTCTTTGACCCATTAATACACCAAATTCTGATCTTAGTACCACTTGGAAATCTACTGCTGAACCAGCCCCTAGTGAAATTGAACCTGGAGCTGTATAGTCTAATCCATCTGCCGTTACGACTATATCCACATCTAATGTATACGCAGAGTTATTTGAGACTGTGCAGTTGGTCATCCCCGCGCCAGTAGAACCCGGAAATACTTGTATCATAACTTGTGCAGGACTACAAGTCAAATCAATGTCCGGAAGAGTACTTTGGCCATTGACTAACGGTGCTTGGGTCACTAAAAACAAACACAATACGCCAAACACAGTTCTTCCAAAATTAGCCATAATAAACAATAATTGAAACTGACATTTGGTGTTTGCGCCTACACATCAGTTAATTTGGTGGGCCCGCCCGGATTTGAACCGGGGTCTGACGACCCCCAGCCGCCAAGTATAGGCCAAGCTAACCCACGGGCCCTGTTGTGTCTAATTACCAGATTGTTGACTGAATGGGGCGACCTCATG
>JAQXFJ010000061.1 GCA_029250385.1 Candidatus Poseidoniaceae archaeon
ACAATTTCTATGTCCTCGTTATCTGATTCAAACATACTGACAAACACCTCAAACGTAGTACTGAAAGTGTTGAAATCTGTGGCATTTTCATTGTTGGCTTCTGTATAGTTTGTAATTACCAAGTACTTACCAGGCATAATCTGCAAACCTGCTTTACCTTCCCCGTTGAAATCTGTTTGATTCAGATAATATTCACCAGCGTTTGTACCTAGCGGGTTAAATGTAACATCTGCGTATTTTGGTATAGATTCATCACATCCATCATCTTGTTCTACAGTCAAGCAAACAGATATATTTACGGAAACCAATTCGAGATTGGCGGTAAGGTTGATGTTTTGGCTCGTAATGAATGAAGTCACATTCCAATCATTCATTGGCGTCACATTGTACTCTGCACTCTTTGCAGCGAAGTCATATTCACCTGAAACTAAATCGAAGGAGAAGTCACCCAAGGCATTTACTTCAGACTCCCATTCAATTCCATCCGCATCTGTCGCCACCACAATAGGAGTCAGACCGTTATAGAACTGACCGTTCCAAGTACTATTAGCATCATTAACAAATAGTGTTCCTGAAACTTGATTCAAACGGCTAAGGTATATTTCACCGGTAGAATGCTCAAGTTGACCATCTGGCATTACCGATATTCCCACGCCATATGTTGAACCTGTTGTGGACGCTTTCAAGACATATTCTAGGTCACCTGGCACGGTTATCGAGAAATTCCCTTCAGAGTCCGTAGAAGTGGTGAATTCATAGTCACCTGAGGACAAAAATACCTCAAGACTTGATGCCTTTGTAGTATTTGCATCGATATCTGCTTGAGTCCAATCTGAGTTAAATTCAGTTACATAAGCTAGGACTGTCCCTGAAATCTTACTGGCGATGGAATATTCAAGATTTATTTCCAAGTCAGAATCAGTTACTTCTAGAGTACTAAACAACAGATAGTCGTTAACTTCTTCTTGAGCAATGTTGTAATCACCTACTGGAAGTTCAGCATAAACCATACCTGTTGAATCAGAAGTAAATGTTTCCGTGTATCCAAGTATTCCGCTGATTGTTACGTTAACATCAGTAATGTCGATTAACTCATCCCCTGTCTCATTTACCGGAGAAATTAATTGCATGGACACATCATAAGTGTCTGGAATTACATTCATTGGTTCATATATTGCAGTTTCTTCTCCAACAGTAATTTCACCAGAGATTTCATAAAATCCATCATCATCCAAATCTATTCGATATTGATAATCCCCTGAGGACAAAGGACCGTACTTGTATCCACCTGTTTCGTTGGTCAAGACAGATACCGAAATATCATTATTTGCCAAGTCAATCAACTCAAACGATGTATTGTCCAGAGCAGAACCTGACATGTTGGTCAAATTACCCATTAGTAGGGACCCTGGCATTGTTAGAGAAATGTCATAGCTTGGTTCAATACCAATAGAAACAGTTTGAGGTAATTCTACTTCTTTACCGTTTGTTAAATTTACAAATGCCGCATATTCACCAGGCACTATTCCGGTTTGGTAGAATGAACCAGGATTAACCATTGGACCAGAAAACATTCCTTGGCCAACAAATCTTCCAGTTCCGTTGAATGTACCTTTGCCTTCAAACAGACCTATTCCTTCAACGTAAGATCCATCGTGTTCTTGAACAAGAATTGTATCACCATTTGAGGTGAAACGACCATTTGCCTGCACCTCTCCTTCAATCATGTATGTTGGTAAAGTATCGGTTGAATCCTTTAGACAGACAGTTTCATTTTCAGGCATAGATATGTCAGAAGAGTCGGTGGAATTTACCACACAATCCAACACAGAATTTGTGTCAATGTCAATCCATGATGCTTTAATGTCACCTGAACCATTCCAAGTACCATTTGCCACATACGTCCTTCCATCATTGATTGTTCTAGTAAATGTCCCATGGAAATCAACAACGGAGGCTAATCCTTCACTTTCAAAAGTTCCATTTTCTACGAATGTTGCTTCTCCAGTGCCCTGAATTATTCTAGTTTCGGTTGTCTCAAAAGAGCCATTTGTAGTAATTATTATGACATCTTCAGATGTATCGTGGTTGTTTCTTAGAATCAGAGTTGTATCGACTATCGGTTCATTGTTAAACAAATCGTCGCCTGTCCAAGTTAGTTGACCTGAAATACCGCTACTATCTACTGCGATATCCATTGTATCCAACACATCAGCTGTTCGGTTTGCTTGTTCTCCTGTAACATTCATTACGGAATCTCCTAACCAAGTCATGTTTGCTACGTTACCAAGTATGGAGGTAATTGGAAACACAGTCCTTCCGTTATCGGAAGGCAAACAAACTCCGTATTGCGAATTATATTCTTCATACGAATTACAAAGTATGTCGGCAAAGTTTTGCATATACGAACCATCATTAATTGACGCCTTAGATGGTTCAGCATCAAAAGTACCAACAAATGCACTGACTCTTATCTTTCCTGCTGGTGCAGTGAAAGACCAATCACCATTTTCATCCGCATCAGTGTAACCAATCGGAATCCAATAAGTATCGGCATCTAAGTCTTCAGCCCCTTCACCGGAAAAGGCATCTCTTTCGATCAGTAGCCTAACACCCGGAAGAGGGTTACCGTTGTCGCTCATAGAAACTTGGCCACTTATTTCAGCACCAGAATAATACTTCATAACCTTTACAAAGGTATTAGCGGCAAATGTTGTATCGTTTGCGTCTTCGCTGTACCAATTGGAGATAACAAAGTGGTTCATCATAGCCCCAGGCATTGGAACTGCATTTTGCAATATTGACCCAGGAGTACCTGTTTGACGGAAGTGTTGGGCAGGTTGAGGGTTAGAGAAAGTCGTATCTACGCCTAGCGAAGATGCACCATATCCAACATAAGTTCTCGCCAACATTGTTTCGAAGAACGCAGGATTGTGATCAACTCTAACATCTTGGACCAACAGTGGATCAATTTCCAATCCTGCTTGTTGGTCGAGGAAATCATTTACCATTGCGTCATCGACTTCTTCTCTTGTCATCTCAAAGTTTCTGTCTCCTCGAGAAGTCTCATAAGTTTCATCCATGAAAGTTGAGATGTCTTGGCCGCTCAAGATAGTTGGAGCACCAAAGATTCCCATTGGTTGTTCGCCATTGTATGCTGCATCAGCAGTATAACGGCCAGCCTTGGGGTACAATCGGTTATCGATTGCAAAGTATCTAATCTCGTGGTCTCTTTCTATCATATCACCTGGCAGACCTTCATAGTCTTGGACTTTGTAATACTCTTCCATGCCAATTAAGTCATCATAGAGATTGACTATTTCTGATTCAGTCATAATATCGTTTAACAACTGAACTGTTAACGCTAATCTAGCGTTTGCTCGGTGAATGTGCGTAGATACTGAATCAAACTCATCCCTCAAATCGCTGGTATACCAATAATCTCCAAATATGTAGTGAGTAGTTTCGTAATTAGTTTCTTGTCCAGATCTTACATTATTGTTGAATGTTACATTGGCATCTGAAAAATCACTCCAATCTCCATCGACACATGAAGTAGAGACTTCTGGGTCACAATCTAATCTCTCACCATCTTGGTATAGCCTGTAATACAGTGTGCTAGTATCAGCAATTCCATCAACACGATGATATCCACTGGCCATTACATTGTGACTGTTTTCTTGAATCTGTGATGCTTCATTAGTTTGGATGACTGTAAAAGCATAGTCATCAATTATCTCACGCATGTTATCGTTGTCGCGCTCCTCTTGAATAGTTTCAAACAAGTCGTATTGATTTGAATCCATGTGTCTTTCAACAGTATTGGCAAACCCTGAAGTTAGTTCATAGTCGCCTGTGTTGAGTTGGGTATAACGTAGGTCTCCTGTTGCTAATTGCCAGGTAAACATAGAGATCAAGTCGGCTTGATTTCTAGCAAGCAACATGTTACCAGAAGCTGGAATTCCAGACTGGAAGTTATCAGAAACGGATGGGTGTTCCCCAGTATCAAGAGCTTGGAAACCATAATCCCACCAAGAAACAAATGCTGGTTTTTGTGAATATGGCATTTGAGCGTCCTGTTGTGTCATCCAGTCATAGGCACTATTCCAGCCGTAATCGTTGAATCCAGAGCCAAAGGAACCCAGATACCAATTACCTGAATATGCACTACTATCCAATACTGAAAATCCTGCTAATTCCCATCTTAGGGCGTCTGGGATAATGTTGTAGATATTTTCATCAATATTATCCTCACCTTCATCGGAACCAGGAATTGCAGCATCTAGTCCGTAGGTGAATTGTTGTCCACCAACCAGTAAGATGATTAGCAAAATAGCAGAGAATGAAGGAGTCTTCCATACTGCTCTTCTAGCACCTGCAATTCTATCTGCAGGGGTTCTGATTCCGAATTTTTTCCATGCTTTAACAAGCCCGCGGAAGTTGGCTTTATCCCACAAAGCGACTATTCCCCAAGCACCTAGTACTGCTACTGCAGGTGTTGCGTTGAACATGAATCTTGCAGCGGTCCAAGACATGTATGAAGCAGTGAAAATCCATATTCCAAAGAATAGGTGAGTCTGATTCTTGTTTCTGAAAGTAGACCAAAGTGCATAGAATCCCATAGCCAACGCAAGTACCAATACGATCGGTCCTAGTTGAGCGAATAACTGTCCTCGGTCAGGAGCATTAGCCTCTGCAACAGTTCCAAAAATCTTGGTCTTGGTGAAATATCCGCTTCCAGTGAATAAAACATCCCAAGCATTACTGTACTCTAATTGCTTCATAATGAATAGTATGATGAAGAATACTGTTGCTGCCACGAATAAGGTTCCCAAAACTAACAACCATGGTTTGTCTCTAAAGCCAGTGGTAACATAGGCTATCGCAACTGTAAATCCTAGCACAAACAAGAACGGTTGTAATCCAGTTCCATCAAGGACTAGATTCATTTGTGGATGAGCATAGAACGGTAACGCCATTAGAAGATTGGCTAGCAACATTGTCAAGAACAGTGCATTGAGTGAAGTTGAATCTTTCCTGCGGAACATGTTTAATGCTACTTGAGCAAAGTAAGCCAAGAAAAGTATGCTCGGTCCGACTACGAAACCTTTCCACGCCAATGAAGCAACACCAAAGGAGACACCAGCAAGAACTGCAAATGCCATTGCTGGTCTGCGTTCTCTTGCTATAACTCCATAAGATTGTAAAATCGATGAAATACTTGGAGATGAAGTCCTAGTCAGACGATCGTTGCTAGAATACTTGATGGCTTTGAACCAGAACATGAATCCCATTGAAATGAACAACATAACAAATGCATCGTGGTCTGCAAGCGCCCATGTAGAGTGAGAAACGTGTGCAGGCATGAAAGCAATTAACCAAGCTGCAACTACACCAGTGGATTTACCGAAATTGTCTTTTGCAATGGTTGCAATAGGGAAAATGGTAAGTGCACCATAAATTGCTGGCAGGCCAAGAATAGCATACCAAACTGCATCGTCACCAAGCATTGGTTCTAGAATCATTGCAAGAAGAGCAATTGACCAAGTGAATAATGGCGGACGTGGGTTTACGCCTCCAAGTGGATAAGCACGATCTGCATCGAAAATCAAGTGCGCATTGTTGGCTAGGATATAATCTACAACACGCTTCATGTACCATGGATCAGAACCTCCAGTCATGTCCCAGTCACCAGTACCAAAGGCATTCATTGATGGAACAATATACCACTGGATTCTGATTACTAATCCGAAGAAGAAAGCCATTCCAACCAGCAAACTAGACCAATGAGCGTCCCAGAACTTTCTTGCTCCGCTGGCTTCGTGATCGTCTAAATTTGCCCATCCGCCGTATTTTTCATGCGTTGAAATCATGTATATTCCAACACAGATAAAGAATGTGAAACCAAGCCAAATTAGTGAACCCCAAGTACCCTCAAGTTGTTCTGATTCCCAAATACCTGCCTCGTACCATGAGGACACCAAATAAAGCATCCACATTGAACCGATAAACATTGAGCGAGTATACCACTTTTCAGCTGCCATTCCAGCAACTACCATAGCAACCATGCCGGTAAAGAAAGCACCCCAGAAGCCAAAATGCCCGTGGTAGCCGTCAGCGCCTGTAACGCCCAGTTTATCTGCCATAGTGACAGAATCAAAATGATACAGACTACCAACGTGTGCCAGAATCCAAACCGCTGAAGCAATTTGCAGAGGTAGAGTTGATTTATTGTAAGAACCCTGATGTTGAGCAATCTTGGAGAACCAACCTTCTTTTCCTGCTGGATTAAGTGTCCCTCTGGCCAGTACTGCAGTGAATAATCCAAGGATGACAAATATTGTCAAATAACTGAAAAACACATACCCTAGCGCCTGCCTTTGAAGATTTAGAGTGTCTTGGAGCGACCCATCTGAATGAGTGTAAATAGTGACCAGTTCGCTGGAGTATGAACCAGCAGCAACCATTCCGACATTAATTCCCATTACCGCAAATGTAAGCATTGTAGCAAATTCATGACGACCTCTTGAATCAAACAAAAATACACCAAAAGCAACTACCAAGAATTGTAGTGCCATAAATGCACCTTGGTCAGTCAAGTGAATAATTGCTTGATGGCCAACCAATGCTGCACCCAATGTTGCTAGAGAAAGCGCCGAGGAAGAGAGTTTTACGGCACCGTTATCTCTGACAACTCTTGGAGTTATACCCAAGATTGCCGCAACTGCAACAAGCAGGATCGGCGTCATGTTTTCTAGGTTAAGGTCGAAGTCAATTCCTGCGACCATGATTGCTGCGATAGCCAGCATTACTGCAAGGGGTGCAATAAGCCACCCAAGCATTGGTGCTGGAGAGTTTCGCAATGTTGTTGTTTTCTCTTCCATTTTTTTTCCCTCATCGGTGTTTCGCGACAGCCGTAAGGCTGGAGCAACTTGCCCACTTGAGAACCTCTTTTAATAGTGACGCACGATAGAAGATTTATCTTTGACTCAGTATAGCGTTTAACATAAGAAAATAAGTCAACGATTTACGCTCAATATTTGGCCTCCAATATCACTTCGATAATGGCCCCCTTCTAACGTGATTGTTTCGATTAACTCATAGGCTAAAGTCGCTGCACTCGACAGTGTTTTTGACATCGCACTGCAAGACAAAACCCTGCCTCCATTGGCAATGATTTTGTTTTTCACTAATTTAGTACCTGCGTGATTTACCCAAGAACTTTCCAGACCGATGTTGGCCATTTCATCAGAGATACCCCTAACAACCCGTCCTTTAATTGGTTGATTTGGATAACCTTCTGATGCCAACACAATAGTCAACGCATGTGCATTATGAAATTCTACTTCTAACGAGGATAATTTATCCATAGAAGCACTATGAAGAATTGTGAATAAATCTGTTTTGATCAAGGGCAAAGTGATTTGACATTCCGGGTCACCAAACCTCACATTAAACTCCACAACATTAGGATCACCTGAATCTGTAATCATTAATCCCACATACAACACACCACGGTACGGAATTATCATTTTTGATAAATGCTCAAACATTGGTCTGACTATTCTAGAAATCACCTTCTCATGTACCGATTTGGTCACAATCGGTGCCGGACAATACGCCCCCATACCACCGGTGTTGGGGCCTAAATCCCCATCAAACGCACGCTTGTGATCTTGACTTGGCGGCAGACAAACAAAATCCGAACCATCCATGACAACAAGCATACTAGCTTCTTGACCAGGCAAAAATTCCTCTAGCAAAACCTTGCCATCAGAATTAATAGCATCGGTGATGAAATCTTTTGCTTCACTACGATTGTCGGTCACCAATACACCCTTACCACCTGCAAGAACATCCCGTTTGACAACCCACGGGTTTTCTGAAAAAGCGTCCAAAGCTGAATCAATTTGGGTGGCATTATTCAAGATTTTAAAACCTGCTGTTGGTACGCCAACTTCACTCATAACCTGCTTTGCGTGTAACTTTGACCCTTCTAACTCAGCCAATTCAGCAACCGGTCCAAAACATGCAATGTTGGCCTGAATAAGACGATCTGCTAATGATTTGCAAAGCGGTGCCTCTGGACCAACGACCACCAGATCAATATTAAAATCAATACAGAATCCTACAACTGCCTCAACATCTGTTGGTGAAATATCAACATTGTTGGCAATAGAGGCGGTTCCTGCATTGCCCGGAGCGCAATACAACTCCCCAACCATGACTGAATTAGTTAAAGCTAAACACAAAGAATGCTCTCTGCCACCGCCACCAACAACCAATACCTTGTGAGCGCCCATAATTAGCCCTCAATGTTGTTCATTGATAATCTATTTTGCTAAAACAGTAGGTTAGATTTGTCAAATTTTAAATGCCTTCATCATAACGCTCGGCTATGCAAACAGTCAATGAGATAGCACTTGACATGGGGATAATCTCCCTGAGCCTCATGACATTGTGGCTATATTTACCCGGTTTCTTGGCAAATACATTTGCTATGATGTGGGGTAAATGGTTGCCTAAAACTGGTTATGGGCCATGGCCAATTGATGGTGGAAATACCATGAAAGATGGTAACCGCGTCTTAGGTGACGGGAAAACCTGGAATGGATTAATTGGTGGCTCTCTTACATCTGGTTTACTATGCGTGATTATCGTAGCATCCATGGGAGATGTGCCAAGCATTGATTCTGTCGAATCTGAAATATTTGCGCACCCATTGACTGGTTTTGAGGACTCTTGGTTTGATATTGGCTCTACTACTATTTCTGCCTTCATTTTAGGTACATTCCTGGGTTTTGCCTGCCTTGTCGGCGACAGTACTGGTTCCTTTTTCAAGCGCCGCAGGGGGCTAAAAAGAGAGGGCGAGATTTCGTCTAAAGCCCCACTACTAGACACATTACCGTTTGCCATCATGGTATTTCTGTGGGGCCAATTGTTCTTAGGCGATTCTTTGCTTTCACAATCTGAATTAGTTATCCCTATGTTAGTTATGGTCATAATAACCCCAATTCTACATCGTTCTTTCAACTTAATCGGATATTACATTGGTTGGAAAGATGTGCCATATTAAAACAATATTTATCTAGGCATGAAGGGAAAGGTTTGATGAATAACTGCATTTAGTCTGCCATATGCGTAGAGCAACAATTATTGTAGCATTCTTAATGATTTCAACAATCTTATTCATGCCGACTGGACTTTCACAGCCTCAAACAGACGGTACAACACAGGTAATAACGTCTTCAGAATCGTGGGATATAAATTCTGAATTTAACGGTGATGTCACAGTTACTGAAGGAGCAACATTGACTATCAGTGGCGACATC
>JAQXFJ010000090.1 GCA_029250385.1 Candidatus Poseidoniaceae archaeon
AAAGATCCGGTAAATCGTCATTTTGTTGTGGTGCTGGTGGGGCTCAGATGTGGATGGAAGAACATGTTGATGAAGGCTATGACCGAGTTAACGTAATCCGCTCTAAAGAACTGGCAGAAACAGGTGCAGATACCGTTGCTGTAGGCTGTCCATTCTGCTCGACCATGGTTACCGACGGATTATCAGCGATTGGCTCGGAAATGGAAGTCAAAGACATTGCTGAGATTGTTTGGGAACAAATTAAAGCCAACGATGCGGCAATTGAAGCAAAGAAAATCGACATAACAGAAATAGCTGAAGCCTGATTGACATGCGTCTATTAGTTGTTGACCTACTGGCTGAACGAAAAGCATTCGGCAAAGAAGGTGTTAGAGAAATAGCCTCACATTTTGACAATCCAGAGATATTTTTGTGGGCGCCTCATACCAAACAAAGAACCGATTATGGCTTTGGTACAGTAATAGAGGAACCAGTTGACTGTGATTTCATTGTGGTTACTGGCTCGAGGAGTAATGTGAGTGACTGGCAACCATGGATGAATGAAGTTGCGGAATTGGTAAGAAGTGCAGAGGTTCCAATAATTGGTATCTGTTTTGGCCACCAAATAATTGCTGCTGCACTTGGCGGTAAAGTAAAGCGGGCTAAAGAAGGCAGTCATTTTGTATCACCAGTAACTTACCGCGATGGTAAACAGGTAAATGCAGTATTTACTCATCAAGACCACGTTATTGATGCTGGAGAACTTCGAGTAATAGCCTCAGCAGAGCATTGTTCAATTGCGGCTTGTGTTCACCCCACACGGCCAATCAGAACAGTTCAGTATCATCCTGAAGCAACATCAAGAATCATCTTTGAGGCGATAAAGTCCGGAGATATGACTAGGCAGGAAGCTGCGGTTTTTGATATGTCAAAACCGCTAATCAATGTGAGTGACTCACTCCTCGCTTGAGGAATTAAAGGATATCAAATCTCGCTCAAAAGAGTACAGGCAAATAATTAGTCCAGCAAATAGTGCGTATTCTGCATACGCTGCCACATCAACCGCGTACTGGATTCTATCAAGGGTAAACATGGTGTCATCTTCTAAGCCGAAGGAATCTAAATCTCTAATCGCTCTTACAATTGCCTGCGACATGACAATGTATGATATAAATGAAACTAGAATGCCGATAACTCGCAAACGACGTCCTGATATGTCGGCATTAGGTAATGCAAAATGGGCTAGTATAGCCCATAAGATTCCAACTTGAAATACTAATGATGCTGTTAGTACATGTAATTCTAAATGGTCATACATGTCAGCAAATGACATCACAAACAGATTTGCCCCAGTGAAAAGTCCAGATATCATTGCGGCAAATAATAACTTGGGCCGTCCAATGTCACGCATCTTGTGCCACATCCGATAAGCAAAGATCATCTGAAACAAGCCGCTTAACGCTAAACCAATGGTGAATATCCAACGTTCAACACCCGGATAATCAGCCTCAGAAATAAAGAATGGAAAGTCCCGGGAATTGCCATTAAGCAAGTGGATAACCATGGCTAAAGGAGCAATTGTTGCAGGCAATAACCAACTGATGCGAACAGTAAACTCATCACTCATGTAGGTATTGCCAATTTTATACCCTTGATTCATGTCTTTCATGGGCACACTAAGCCGTCCTAAAGCCATCGTATCTATAACCTTCAAGTGTGAGAGCCAACACCGGCAGTTGTTTCCAATGGCTCTAAGGGTGCATGATACCAGGCGCAAAGAGAAGGTTGCCTTCTCCACAATGCATCCGGGTAAAGTATCGATGTATGTCTGTGGAGTGACTGTTTACGATAGTTGTCACTTGGGTCATGCAAGATGTTATCTCGCATTTGACTTGATTCATCGCTGGCTAGAAGCTTCTGGTTTTGATGTTCATTACGTGCAAAATTTCACCGATATAGATGATAAAATAATCACTCGCGCCAATGAGATTGGTGGTGATTGGCGGAAATTGGTTGACGATAATATTGCAGGATACTACGAGGATATGGATGCACTCAACATATTGCGCGCCGATGATTATCCAAGATGTACAGACTATGTTGATGACATGATTAGGATTACTCAAGACCTTATCGACAAAGAAAATGCCTATGTGGCTGATGATGGAGTTTATTTCCATGTAGATTCAGCACCGGAAAAGTATGGTGTGTTAACAGGGCAAAACATCGATGCTGTACGTTCAGGAGCGGGCGGAAGAGTCCAAGGCACTGGTTCGTCAAAACGAGATCACAAAGATTTCGCATTATGGAAAGCTGCCAAACCTGGGGAGCCGACTTGGGACTCTCCATGGGGTCCAGGCAGACCCGGATGGCACATCGAATGTACCGCAATGTCAATGGATTACTTTGGTGAACAATTCGATATCCATGGTGGTGGTCATGATTTGAGGTTCCCTCATCATGAAGCAGAGATTTTCCAAGGTGAATGTCATACAGGCTGCTCTCCAGTTGTCCATCATTGGCTGCATAATGGGTTTGTCAATATTGATGGTGAGAAGATGAGTAAATCACTTGGCAACTTTTGGACTATCAAAGATATTCTTCAACAAGTTGATGCAATGGTGCTAAGGTTTGCCTTAATCAATGCTCACTACCGGTCACCAATCGACATGAATGAGGTTCTTCTAAAAGATGCAGAACGAAATTACAACAGAGTGCTTGAATGTTATATTACTGCTTTGAAAGGTATGGTTACCGAATCTCCTGTGACCTTACCAATCCCAGATATGACTTCCAAGCAGCCCCTGATAAAATCACTAGCAATGCTTGAGAAAATGGGCGAAGGTTTTGCCATGGCAATGGATGATGATTTCAACTCCAGAAATGCCGTGGCTAAGGTTCTTGGAGCAGTCCGTGAGATTTCCAAAACCTTAGCAAGCGGACTTGATGATGCAGATAAGGATGCCTTTTCGCATTACGCTGTTGATTGGCTAGAAGAGACAGCAGGTACAGTGTTGGGGATTTTACCTACCCGTGAATTCGCTTTGCTAGAGCCCGAAGAAGATCCTCGCAAGGCAGAAATAGCGCATCAGGTAGAAGAACTCCTTGTCAAAAGAGCAGAAGCAAGAGCCAACAAAGATTGGCCAACAGCCGATTTAATCCGTGATGAATTAAAGTCCATGGGCGTAGTAGTAACTGATTCTGCTGATGGTCCAGTTTGGGACTTAGAATGACCGATTAGCAACCCAAGCAGGCAATTTTGCCGTTAGGTGAATTTATCGTTATTACTTCTTCTTACCTGGAGGCTTAAGATCAGGTAGAACTGGTACGAACTGTTTTGGTTCGTGTTCTTCCATTACACTGAGGAATTCATCAAGGCTGATAACTCCATCTCCGTTTTCATCGAAGGTTTCCAGCATTGCGTCAATATCTGAAACCTTAACTGAATCCTTGAGTAGTGTGTTAACTGCAGTCCTAATTTCTCTCCTTGAGACATAGCCATCGTTGGTTTGATCAATAGCGGTGAATAGTCTAACGGCAGATAATCCAGACGACTTCATGGCACTAGCGACTTTATCCTTGATATCAATGGATTTTGTATCACTAGACTTATCCTCAGTTTGTTCTGTTTCTGGCATTGTAGTATCATTGAGTTCATCATCATCCCATATCTTGTCGACAACTGAATTCTGCGAGGTGAGTAACTCATCATCATCACTAGTTTTACTGATTACGTATAATCCAAACATTAGCGCAACTACAATAATTAGTAAAATCAATTTAAGTTGATTCTTGGTGCCTTCATCAGCCTCAGTTTCATCGGTAAAGTCATCATCAGGTAAATCAGTAAACATGTCATCCTGATCATCGGTATTATTCTCATCAGTAGGTCCAGGCAAGGTTGTCGTATCACCAGTATTATCGGTACTACCGCTGTTATCGCCCGTGTTACCATTATTGTTATTGGTATTGCCACCGTTGTTATTGCCGGAATTGTCATCATCAGGTAATACCACATTGACATTTGTTCTGTCACCATTTACCATCTCAACAGTGTAATAGTCATCGTATAGTTTGGTCATATCAATGTGGTAGTTGGCATGAGTAGATCGGTTAATTACGTCGAAATAACGTGCATCACCAGAAGTAAAAACAGGGTCTAGTGTCATGTTCTTCAAACGCGACACATCATCTCGATAATCTCCATCGAAACTTGAATTTAGCCAAGCATTGATTTCACTATCAGTCATGTCACTGAATTCGCCCCAGTTTTCCTTCATGTCATTGAATTCGTGGCGCATTGCCATAGCGAGTCCAGCTTCAATTTCTTGGAAAGTTTGGCTGCCATCAACTTCTGTCATTGATGTCACATCAACGGCTTTTTGGAAATCTGGGCCATTGACATATTCCCAGTCATCGCCTTGTAATTGTTGCATTAAATCTATGTCACCAAATACCGCTTTGCCTTGAACAACAGTTAGTGCAACATCTGCATCAATCGCTTCAATCAAGTTCCGATATGGGTCTTCATGGAAGGTGTCTATAACGACTAAATCAGCAAACAAATCTGCTTTCACTCGACCAACGAAAGGCGTCCAACCAGTAGCATCAGCCGGGTTAGAGGTGACCATTTCTACCAACTCATAATTACTGAAGTGCCCATTCATGTTGTTACTGTTCCACAGGTCAGCGACTTTCAGTTCATGGAAGTTATTCTTTGAACCACTAGGTCCCCAATCAGGCGAGATTGAGATACTAACTCCCGCTTGGTCAGCAGCGACCACATCAGTAGTGTCGCCGTATAAGAGCAGATTAGATAGCGGCGACCAAACAAGTTCAGAGCCAACGCTGGCCATCTTACTAAACTGTGAGGAATCAAGCGCAGTGCCGTGGATAACAACGGTTTCATCCATGATCAAACCTTTATCCCAAAGCGCATCGAATTCAGCTTTGCTGGATGAATCGACCCCTTCTGCAAGGTGAACAAACCAAGCATTGAGGGTGCCAGATTCACTTTGACTGATTAGGTGGCTGCCAGTATAATCACTATCAGCAGCACCGCAAACAGCACATGTCGAGATACCATCTTGACCAAAGTTGTACAATTCAACATTTCGTGAAAGTATGCTATCCCATGCTTGAGTACCGGAACTTGGTGAGCCTTGCATTGCAGTTACGCCACCAGATACTGCTTGGACTTCTGCATATTTCATTTGCTCACTAGCCATATCCCATCGGTAATTAGATTGGATATTTGTCTTCATCCAAGTAATACTTGGTCCGTAATCATAATTATTGCCCCATTGATATCTATTGGTGTAACCACCTTCTTCGGACTGTTGTGCATCACTCAGATGCACATCAAAGTCCCAAAGTGGGATGTGGTTGTAATGTACATGATTATGTAAATCAATCAGGCCGGGATAGATTGTCCCTTCGGTATTAACAATCGGTACATCCGCAAAATCAACACCAGCGGGCGGATTTGCGTTTGATGCCCAAACACCAGTGATTTTGCCATCTCGAATCATCACATTACCGTCATTGATGACGTTGGTTTCACCGTCCATAGTAACGACTCGGCCTTTGAGTAAGAATGCTCGAGAGGAATCAGTGTTGCTTAATTTGTAACACTTGACGATATTATCTGGTACTGTATAATCACCGGAGAAGTCAGCAGCCCTACCAGGGGTAGGATCATCCTTAGTCAATACGCCATTTTCTTCGATGTAAGATAGACCGTAACTTGAATCAGCTGCTGGAAATGACATACTATCTACAAGGGTTGCGGATGTATCGCTAATAGATACTGTCTCGCCGTCAAAATAACTTAGGTCAAGGTCAGAGTCAGCACGGAATACAACGATTCTTGCATCAGCATTTAGTATTGTATCGTATGCTAACTGACATGGTGGACTACCACTACTGGTTGATAAAATCCAACTTGATATATCTTCTGCGGAATCTCCGGAGTTCCAGATTTCAATAAATTGGTCACTGTATTTGCCATAATCTTGATCGCCGTTCCAATCAACCGCACCGTACAGATTAGTACTATTTTCGTTTGAAACTAGACCATTTGGACTGATAAATAATTCCGAAATAACGATGTCAGCAGCCCGCCCAGAAGCACTACTCTCACTGTTTTCTTCAAGGTTATCGGTAGCATAAGTCCAAGGGCTTAGAACCATGAGCAAAAGAATAGTTGAGGCTATGAGCATCCGTCGCATGTGTCGACCTTACATACCAAGGACATTAACTCAGCGGTCAAGTGTTAACAACGATTATATCATAGACTCGTTCAAAATGGAGAGCCCATGGCTACCATAGAACTTAGTGAACCTGTCTTTGCTGAAACTATCGATAACAATGAAATTGTAATACTAGATTTTTGGGCAGAATGGTGCGGCCCATGCAAGGCATATGGGCCGGTCTATGAGCGGGTTTCGGAAGAATTTCCCAATGTATTATTCGCCAAAATAAACACTGAGGAACAACCAGAACTTGGCCGTATGTTCAATATTCGTTCTATCCCAACAACCATTGCATTTAAGCAACAAATCGGTGTTTTCAGTCAACCCGGCGCCCTACCTGAAGATGCGCTGCGTGATCTAGTTAAGATGTTGGAGACCCTTGACATGGATGAAGTCCGAGAAGAGATGAAAAAAATCAAAGATGCAGACTCAGAGTGAGTACAACTCATGCGATGATTTCAATAATACCAGCCATAGGGAATGACATGGACTGGAGGCCGTGGCTCATAATGACCGTCATGGTCAGCGCTAGTTTATCGGGGTGTTTTGGTGAAAATTCCGAAGATTCAGAGGTTGCCTCTGACGATGAGATTTATCCTGAACCTTGGAATAGGGCTGATGTTAGCTATGATAACTCAGATGTTTTTAGCAGAGTAAGTGTAAACGGGAC
>JAQXFJ010000115.1 GCA_029250385.1 Candidatus Poseidoniaceae archaeon
GGCGGTATATTCTCCAGTGGAGCATACACTTACTTGATTTCAGATTCAGCCGGCGATAGCTTGGATGGTGGGGCTTCAATTCATTTTGAAACCCGTACTATCGGTTCACCTACATGGAATACAGTTCAATCTGAGTCAGGGTATGTTGGAAGCAACGGAATTGCTGGAAGCATTACTGTGGCAAGTGGAGATGAACTGAGATTAGCATACGAGTGTCCCGGTACCTCTAATTGCTGGTCAAGTGAAAATTCGATGACTATAACCCCTTACACACCCCCACCATCACTACCAGCAATAGGTGCTGGTGCTGGTGGTACTCCAACAGGGACAGAAGCAGCAACAACAACATTTAATCTCGCAAGTGGAGAAGAAGCCTACATGGCTTTTACCACCGGTCAAGCGACTGGAGACGCTGAAGAAACAGAAATCTACTATCGTATGGCTGGGTCAACTGGCTGGAGCGATGTGTGGGATTTGTGTACAGGAACTACCTGTACTCCGGCAACTCAATACAACTCTTATGAGGCTACAACTCCAATCCTCTTCCAAACACCTGGCACATACGAACTTCTAGTATGGGATACATTTGGTGATGGGTCCGGTACCGGTTCTGGCGGAACTGTCATTATCGCAGCTGCAGGATCAGCAGGTTTGGGTGTTCAAAACACGCCCTCTGGTTTGAGACTTGTATCGTTGGTGAGCACAGAACAAATCGGTACTTTCCAAATAACTACAAGTTCTGCTACCAATCGTGCAATCCAACTTTGTGGTTCAGTCACAGACTGTAACACTGGTGCTATGGGTATATTTACTGACGCCTACAAGAACACAGGATATCTTGAGTTTGCCTTGGGATTCCCTAACGGCGCAAACAATCCTAACGGACCAGTAGCTGGAAACCTAGATGGTGGAGCGTACTTCTCTGATTTCTACTTAGTAGTTGAACTAGAAGATACCACTCCAGACGCAACCCCACCTACTGTCGAGTATGACGGTCACTACACTGGATTCACCACTTACATTGACGGGCCTAAGACACTTTTCTTGTCGCTAATGGATACTAACAATCCAATCGACACTACAACAGCAAATAGTCCTAAACTTCACTACAGCGTAGATGGCGGTAACTCTTACACAATCGTATCCTCAACTTCTTCTGGAACCTGTAACAGTAAAAACCAAGTTTGCGGCTTTAGCGCTCTAACAGGTGATTTAACTGCAGGAGAGACAGTCGATTATTACTGGACATATACTGATGCTGCAGCGAATGACAACACCAAGATTCCTCCACAAACACCAAACCCAGGAAGATTCCCTGCATCTGGCTCAGCAGACTTAACCTTCACCATAGCCGATAAATATTCAGCTCCAACTGATGGAAGTGACATGAAAATTGTCACTTACATGGACAATATAAGAAGTGCTGAACCTCACACCGGGGTCTCATCTTCTGATTATGCTGCAGATGTAGATCGTCAAATGACCTACTACACCAACTCTGGTGAATTCCACTTTGAATTTGGCTTGGATAACTGTGGTACTAGTTTCCCCGGCAGCGGTGGATTCCCAGGTACTGACGGACAAGGAAGTTGTTTCTTCGATATCGATTATTACACCAGTTATGGCGAACAAGCAGGGCATTGGGACATCAACTGGGAAGGAGTCGCAAATGATTGTTCTCCGGGTGTTACTGGATGTACTGGTGCGGCTACAAACAATTTAGAGTTGGACTCATACTTTGGAGGTCCTTTGGGGATCTCCCGTGCAATCGGTGCAGGCAACCTAATTCTCGTTTATGATAATGTGAACAACGCATGGGCTATTGCTGGAAGTGGAACAGGATTATCAAATCCTTTGGATTCTGCTCTTCCCGATGTTAATTCAATGTCTAGTTTCACTTCAAACATTGTCACACCAGTAGGACCAACTCCAGTCACGTCCAATATAGGAGGTGCATCTGGTAATGGTGGACTGATTTCAACAGAAACAGTAGCTGTTGGCGATGTTGCTAGAGTTGGATATGATAGTGGATACTGTTGCAGTAATGAACACGCAC
>JAQXFJ010000125.1 GCA_029250385.1 Candidatus Poseidoniaceae archaeon
CCTTACCTTTTACTGTATGGGCAATTAATATTGCCGGATTATCATTAGTATTCTTCAAGAAATCCAATCCTTCCACGACCTCATTCATATCATGCCCATCTATTTCTTTAACAGACCAACCAAATGCTTTCCATTTTGCCGGAATATCAAACATTCTCATTTGAGTTTCACAAAAATCATCATTTTGAATTCTGTTCCTATCTAATATCACTTTCAAGTTCCCCAATTCATGGTGTTTTGCAGCCATAGCAGCCTCCCACACACTACCTTCTTGAATTTCTCCATCACCAAGCATAACAAATATCTGTCTTTCACTGTTTTTCAGTCGCCCTGAAATTGCACACCCCATCCCAAAAGACAAACCCATGCCTAGAGAGCCAGCAGAAAAGTCGACACCCGGGCACCACTTCATATCAACGTGCCCTTGACAAACTCCGCCAAGTACGCGATAAGATTCTAGGTCCTGTTTTGAGATAAATCCCATCTCGGCTAAAATTGCGTACATTCCTGGTGAAGCATGGCCTTTTGACAGAATAAATCGATCTCTATCTTCCCAATCTGGTGAATCTGGTTTAACTCTCATGTAATTAGCGTATAGTGCCGCAATTAAATCAATTTCAGAAAGCGAACCCCCTGGGTGACCTGCTTGAGCCCTATGTACCATTTTTACTATTTCTACACGGCATTTTCTAGCTAGTTCTTGAAGTTCTGTTGACGACATTGACATAGTACGACCATTTATTGGTCAATCAAGACATCCTTTGATGGTTGTGTATGAAAATTTACTATGATTTTCCTATTTTCATCATGTTGAAAACTTTCTTTAAAACATCCTTTAACACAGTATAAAACTCGGTTAACAAGTTGCCATGGTTAGGCAATGAACGTGTTGCAAGCCATATGAATACCAAGGTAAACCAACCAAAAAACATTAATGAGAACGAATTGTTCAAAGTTCCAGTATTAAATATAGCAGCAAGATCAATTTCTAAGACAATCAAAAGTGCCACAAGCACTCCAAGTATCGACTCTCCAGCAATAAATCCTGCACCGATCAATACACCCCTGTTTTCCACATCTTTAGCAGCATTTATCGCTTCTTTAGATGGTTTATCTCTTAGTTCACCATCAATCCTTAAATGTGCACTTCTGAAAGCAAAATATGATAAAATCCCCCCAAGCATAATTGGTACTGATAAACTTAAAGGGAGATATATCCCAATTGCTACACTCATTACTGGCATTTTAAGCCATATCAATACGCATGCAATTACTACTCCAAGTAGAATCATTTGTACATTCATATCTCCGACGAATGCCCCTCTAACAATATCACCGATCAATTCCGCTTGGGGCGCCAGTAAGGCATTGTCACAATTTCTACCAGTTTGAGCAGCTTCTCTAATACAAGCGGTCTTAGTAATGCCAAAAGCATCGTGTAATAACTTTAAAGTTGGCCCAATCACCAGGGCTCCAGTTATCACACCGATTATTTCAGCAGTTTGTTGAACCTTTGGTGTTGCACCAACCATGTGACCGGTTTTTAAATCCTGCATAACATCTCCAGCAATGGCCGCTGACGAGGCAACAATTGACGCAATTAGCATCGTCGACAGCATCAGCGTTGGAGTGGAAAGACCAAGCATGAGATCTCCAATGACCCAGACAAGGGCCACAGTGAATAACAGAGTGGCAATTGTCATTCCCGATACTGGTGAATTTGATGACCCTACAACACCTGCAATGTAGCCAGCAACTGCAGCGAAAAAGAATGCTGCAACGGCTAAAAATGCAGCTCCTGCTAGTGCCAATATCAAAGAACCAGTTTGCCACCAGTAAAATAACATAGTCACAAGTACAATAACGCCGCAAAATGACAACACAAAATTCATTGGCAGGTCAATTTCAGTTCTCAGCAACTCTTCATCTTTATTCGCTGATGGCTTAATGGCTTTGGAAATACCATTCATGATACTCTTACGCATTGACCATAGAGTGTAGAGTCCTCCAATAACCATTGCACCGACCCCAGCATAACGAATTTGAGTGGCCCAAAGATTCTTGAATTGGTCTAATGTTGACGCTTCTGTACCCCATCCATTAATTAGTCCGTAAAGAGGTGTTAGAATACCGAAACCAAGAACTCCACCAAGGAATATGAATGAAGCAATTCTTATGCCAACAATGTATCCTACCGATAGCAAGGCGACTGATAAATCCACACCGGCATAGAGTTTTGTTCCGATAAAATCAACAACTACCTCTACAGTATGGTGAGTGGCTTGGAACCCTTTTACCACCAAACCATATATCGCTCCTATTCCTAAAGCATACAGAATCGCCTGGGAACCTTCTCCCCCCTCTTCTCCTGCGACCAGAACTTCACGGCAAGCCACTCCTTCTGGATAAGGCAACGCTTCTTCAACGATGAACAACCTTCTGAGTGCTATGGTAAACATCGTACCCATTAATCCACCGAGCAAAGCAATAATCGTAGTTTCTAGTAGTTGGATCTCATCCCAAAGATTTGGTATTACTAACAATGCAGGTACGGTAAATATGATTCCAGCCGCCAAGGACTCACCCGCACTCGCCATAGTTTGAACGGCGTTATTTTCTAGAATAGTAACTTCTTTGAACAACGAACGAAGAATAATCATTGACATTACTGCTGCTGGAATACTTGCTGAAACTGTCATGCCAGCGTACAAACCAAGATATGCATTGGCTGCAGTCATTAATATGCCAAGAAGAATTCCTACTACCACGACCCTTACCGTCAATTCTAGCGGCGATTCTGATGCCGGAATGTATGGTTCACCGTGCACTGACATGGCGCTGCTAAATATTTCTGATTGTTGAAAACATCGCTTATTTTACCGGGATAACCACCATCATAATGATAAGCGGTGTAATCGTGGTTTTAGAACGGTAGGGCTTATTTTGGACGAAAATCACCATTCTATGTCGACAGATGATGTCATGAAAAAGTTCGAAGTTAATCGTTCAGGGTTAACCGAATCAGAGGTTATCAAAAGACGAAATATACACGGGGAAAACAAATTATCTGAACCTGACAGTGTTCCGGGCTGGAAGAGATTTTTATCACAGTATAATGATCCGTTAAACTACTTGCTTATCGGGGCAGCAATAGTTGCCTTATTGATTCATCCCGATGAACCAGGTGATGCTATTTTTATCTTCATGGTCTTAACTGCTAATGCATACTTTGGCTATTGGCAGGAAGGTCAAGCAGAACAAGCTATGGATTCTTTGAAAAAAATGTCTATTTCACAATGTGTTGTTGTAAGAGATAAGACTGACATAGAAATCCCCACTCAAGAATTAGTTCCAGGGGATATCGTCAATTTGTATGAGGGTTTAAACGTCCCTGCAGACATTCGGATTTTAGATTCTTATCAGTGTAAAATAGATGAATCAGCTTTAACTGGAGAATCTTTGACAGTTCAGAAAAACCCTGTGTCACTGGATATTACAACTCTGTTGGCTGACCGTAAAAACATGGCATTCATGGGCACATGTGTCGCTTCTGGCAGGGCTATTGGGATAGTGGTGGCAACGGGGATGAATACCCAACTAGGCAGGATTGCTAGTGATATTGCCGAGTCAGAAACTCCAAAAACTCCACTAGAACTAAAGTTAGAATCTCTTGGCAAATTTTTAGGTTTCATTGCCCTAATAGTCGCATTTTTACTTGTTTCCATCGAAATGATCATCGCTTATGGTGACACTGATACAGACATATGGGAAGCAGCAGTCGACCAGTTCATAATCGCTATTGCCATATTTGTCGCAATTGTTCCCGAAGGTCTGCCGATTATTCTAGTGATAACTCTCGCACTCGGTATGCGGAATATGGCCCAACATAAAGCGATAATTCGTCGAATGAAGGCTGTAGAAACATTAGGCTCAACAACAGTAATTTGTTCAGATAAAACAGGTACTTTAACCAAGAACCAAATGACGGCTAGACAAATTTCTACTACAGAAGGTAATTTCCAAATTACTGGAGAGGGCTTTAAACCTAAAGGTGAGGTTTTGTTTGAAGGTAAACCTCTTGGTGACGATGGATTCTCGCAACACCAGAATAATCTTGGTTTTAGACTTGCAGCAGCCTGTTTGAGCCTTTGTCATAATTCTACAATATCTAAAATCGATGGTCAATGGGAGGCACTTGGTGACCCCACGGATTCAGCATGTGCAGTAGCAGGATGGAAAATTAATGGAGATGTCCAAAAGTTTGCCCAGAGACATAGCAGAATACATGAATTCTTCTTTGACACTAAACGTAAAAGAATGTCTGTCATACACGAATATGAAGGCGAAAAGTGGATATTCTCTAAAGGTGGCGCTGGCGGGTTTATCGATTTGGTAGATTGGAAAATTAAAGGTGACGAAATTGTCCCTATTGAAGAATCAGATTTCGATTTTGCCGAAGCTGCTAATAGAGATATGGCTGGTAAAGCCATGCGAGTTTTGGCATTATGTGCTCGTAGATTGGATGATGGTGAAGATATTTATAATGTTGAGAAGATTGAGTCTGGATTAATTTTCCTCGGTTTAGTTGGTATCATGGACCCGCCTAGGCCAGAAGTAAAAGATGCAATTGCGATTTGCCAAAAGGCTGGCATTAAAGTCAAAATGATTACAGGAGACCAACAATTTACCGCAACAGCAATTGGTAAAGAATTAGGCATTACCGACGGCGGTATACCTGCTGTTAACGGAAGTTCAATTACCAAATTTAATGATGCAGAAATGGATGAGGCAGCCGCAAATTCTACAATATTCTCTCGGGTTGCACCAGACCAAAAAATGCGCATAGTAAGTTCTTTACAAAGCCAGGGAGAAATTGTCGCTATGACTGGAGATGGAGTAAATGATGCTCCTGCATTATCAAGGGCCAATATTGGAATCGCCATGGGTATATCAGGCACTGATGTGGCCAAAGATGCTGCAGATATGGTTTTGCAAGACGACAACTTCGCTAACATAGTCCATGCCGTCGAAGAAGGTAGAAAAATCTATCAAAACATTCGTAATTTCGTGAGGTACCAAGTTTCTACTAACGTGGCAGCAGTTTCCTTGATAGTTATTTCAACACTGATATTTGGATGGAATTTGCCACTTACTGCAACTCAAATTTTAGTGATTAATATTCTAATGGACGGCCCACCTGCTGTCGCGCTTGGGGTAGAGAAAAAGCATGGTAATGTTATGAGTAGACCTCCAAGACCCGTCAACGAAGGTTTACCTAGCAAGAGTGATATTTGGTTGATATTTTACCTCGGTTCAGTTATGGTGATCGGCACATTGCTAGTATTTTTCCTTGCAGGAGGCGGTATAGAAACTTGTAACGGCCTACCACTGGCGGATGAAAATAATCTACCATTTGATAAGGTAGCATGCGATTCTGGCGACCCTGCAGCAATAGCTGAATGGTCCAATTATGCTGACGATAGATTTGTTCATGCACAAACAATGACTCTTTCGGTATTCATAATGTTTCAACTGTTTAATGTAATGAATTGTCGGTCGCAAGAAGAGAGCATATTTTCACTGGGTGCATTTTCAAATAAAGCGATTAACATAGCCTTTTTGGTATCTTTTGGATTGTTACTTTTCTTTGTCCAATTAGCCAATATCTCTATTCCAGTAATTGGGATAGAAATTGGTGGTTTATTATCCACAAAAGTACTTTCATCATCAGATTGGTTGATAATTATAGCAGTATCGTTTTCAGTCTTGATTATTGAAGAATTTAGAAAATATATAGTCAATTCAAAACTATTTGCTATCAAAAATATGCCTTAGATGATGTACATATATATTTGAAGTATGGGATACACCACGGTGCTATGACTGAGTGGTCAGCATCTATACAAAATGCTGGAAGTGCCGCAAATTGGCAAGAAAAACTCAGAATTTCTCTACAGGGTATGCAATGGTCCAAAGTAATCGAACCGATTGCTGATAAACTAGCAAACGGCGACAGACTTAGTATTGAGGACGGTATGGTACTGTACAACCACAGTAACCTCAGTGAAGTTGGTATGCTTGCTAATATTGTTAAACACTCTAGGTTTGACAAGAACGTTTTTTTCAACTCGAACGTCCATATAAACCAAACAAACATCTGTGTTCTTGCATGTCGTTTTTGTGCATTTAGAAGGAGTAAAAAACAATCAGATGCATATGCGTTGACCATAGAAGAATACATCAAAGAAATGGACAAATTTGCCGAATATATCGATGAGGTACATTCAGTTGGCGGTCTTCATCCAGATTGGGATGTTGAATTTTATGTTAGTTTAATTACCGCAGCCAAAGAGAAATATCCTAAAATTTCTATAAAGGCCTTGACAGCGGTGGAAATAAAACATTTATCTAACCAATCAAATATTACCTTTAGCGAAACTCTTGAGAGATTAAAAAACGCTGGATTAGACTCCCTTCCAGGTGGTGGCGCCGAAATACTAAATGATGAAATACGTGAAATCATCTGTAAAGGTAAAGAGAGTTCTGAAGAATATCTAGAAATACATCGCCAAGCACATTTACAAGGCATGCCATCAAATTGTACTATGTTGTTTGGCACTATTGAGAAAATAGAAGATCGTCTAGAACACATGGATAAATTGCGTAAATTAGCCGATGAATCATTAATGTTGCAATGCTTTGTTCCCTATCCATTTTTGCCTGATTCTTCTAGATTACCACAAGCACAGTTAGCAACTGCCAATGAAATTCTACGCACTATTGCAGTTTCGAGATTAATGTTAGATTCCATACCTCATATCAAAGCCTATCGAATGAATATTGGAGATGAAGTTGCTGAGTTAGCACTTCACTACGGGGCCGACGACATTGATGGAACAGTACGCCAAGAATCTATAATGCACTTAGCTGGAGCAAAATCAAGTTTGAATTACGGCAGTTATCAACTTGCCAAATTGGTTAAAGATGCTGGATTTTCTCCAGTTAAAAGAAATACCATCTACACCATGTTCAACGAATTTGAAATTGTTCCTCCAAAAAGAGTTAGACGCTTGTCTGTTATTCAAAATTAGGTGATAATATGATTGCCCAGGAAGTTAATGACCCAAGCACAAAATTCCTTAATTGGAAAAATACAATTGGCCGAGTAGCATTCATGAATTGTGATCCTTTGTTTCTAAAACTAAGTAATCATTGGGATGTTCTTCCGGCGCCGCCATCCTGGCTTACTGGACATTTGCTGAGAAGCGACTGTATTTTAGCACCAATTCCTGCTGCTGATTATGCCAAAAATTCTGAAGAATTAGTACTAGTGCCCGACTTAGGTATTTGCTCAAAAGGTGAGGTGGGAAGTGTTCTTTTATTTGGCAATGGCAGTATCTCAGAGATGGCTTCTATCGCATTACCATCTGATTCTTCTTCATCTGTGGCTCTTTTGAAGTATATCATTAAACAACAAGGCTTAGAACCAAACTATATCGTAATGGGGCCAGACATAGATGCAATGTTAAATAAGTGCGATGGGGCTTTAATCATAGGCGATAGAGCTCTAGATGCATCTAAATTATATCCAGAAAAGATTGTTTTGGACTTAGGTTTGGAGTGGCGTGAAATAACCGGGAAGCCAATGGTTTTTGGCGTATTCGCTGCTAGAAGAGATACTCCGGTGGCTGACATTAAAAAAGCATATGATTCATTAATAGAACAATTAGAAATGTTCGAAAGTTCTGTAGCACGGCGTAATGAAATAATCCAGATTTCTGCTGATAAGTCTGGTTTGACAAGAGAGAGATTGAATAAATATTTTGGAGAAGTTTTTAATCGCTTAGATCAACAACATATTGATGGTTTGAATTTATTTCTAACCGAAGCATGTGGAAAAACAGAGTTTGCTGAATTTCTTTGGTAAGTCTATTGAATTTCGTCATCTGATTTAACTCGTCTTACCTTACGTTGCTTGGTTTTTACGACCCTCTTCTTCGCAATAATCTTTTCACCCGGTATATCGAGTTTACCATCCAGTCGCTGTCTCTTTGTGGACATCACAGGTCCCTGTTTATTGCGATCTATTTTTCCCGACCGTCGCTTTGCTTTGATGTCATCGTTTGATTGTGAATCATCATCCAAAGTAAATGCAGCCCGTTTTTTAGGATTGTTTTCTTCTTGAATCTTTATCTGATTTGTTTCTTCGTAATCCAAATCATCAGTGTAAGTCATGATTGGTTCTGGTTTGTTACTTTGGGGGGCATCGTTAAGGATATCATCAAATTCTTCGATATATTCTGGATGTTGAATCTCATCATCTTCATAATCATCTTCCTCCTCGCCAAAGTCCATCTCATCAAGAATCGTAGAGTTCAGATTGTTCCTTCTAATAAGGAACCATATGGATAATGTGCATGCTAACGCCACAGCTAAAATCATCGAGATGTTGTCCAATATCTTGCCCAATATTGAATCGATTTGATTATCGCCTTTCTCAGCACTTGAATAATTTAATACGGGATTTTCCCCATAGTTATACCAAACAGATGACTCTACTATTCCATCTAACTTTACCTGTGAGATGTAGACTGGATGATTTTCCACTATATGGGTTATAGAGGAGCCAATAACTGAGATCTGGTCAACTATTTCAATAGTAAATGGTAGAGAAGCATTTGGAATGATATCAAAAGTAGTTCTGAAAGCAAATTTTATTTGACCTTTATCATCCCATTTAGTAAAAGATAGCCCATCTATTATTCGACACTCTAATGAGCCATTATTTATTTGACCAATTGAAAGTTCGATAGAAGAACGTAACTTAGTAATGTAGTCATTCTTATCCATATTATGGCAGATTGCACCCTCAATCAAATTTGTCTCTTCATAGCTAATTCTCTGATCTGAAATTATTGAACGCCTTGATAAATTTCTGAATGTGTAAGTATCAATTGTGTTCATTGTGTAAACGTCATCAATTATCAGGGTGTCACCAACAAGGTTTAGTTGATATGATCTTAACGTAGATATATCTGGATTTCTACTACACACAGTTTCATTTAGGCAATTAAAATCCCAATCATCCAAATGTGAGTCACCATCGTCATCATCGTCTAATATATCTGGTATGTTATCTCCATCTAAATCCGACCCTATCGAGCCAAATCCTTCGGGTAGTGATGGCGTTCCATAAGCAGCAATATGATTAGAATCTGTTGCAACAAACAAATCCATAATCACACCTTGGTTTTCTATCAAAGCAAAATCTAGCGACTTGTGCATTAGTCGCACAGAAGAAATTTGTTCAAATGTTGAGCCGTCAATTACTATTAATTCAGGACTACTGTCAGATTCTAATATGAATATTCTGTCCGAATTTAACGACCATTTCATCCCATGTGAATCCCCGAGGTCTAAATTTTGTAATTGAGAACCACTCAATGAAAAAGTGTGTAGATTTCCTGTTACAGTGATGACTGCTAATTTAGCATCAGATTGACTAAAATCACAACCAATAATTTCCTCTTGGACCTCAAAACTAATTTCTTGATATTCGCCCGAACTATCCCAAATATTAACGCGACCAAGTTCGTCCCCAGTTACAATATAATTTCCAGATTTGGAATATTTTACACATGTTATATCTGAAACATGCTGTCCTGAGATTTGATTAGCAATAGACATCGTTTCTGTATTGTATATGTCTGCACCGTTATTCATATTTGGGGTGATTACGTTCTCGCTATTGGGCGACCAATCAACATTGCCGTAGCGATCATTACCTCTGCCTTTTTCCGATTTTATTTCACCAGTTTCTAAATTCATGATCTGTATCGAATCAGGGATTGATTGCTCTGCCCTTAGGCTAATGGCTAAATATTCTCCATTTGGTGAGAATTGTATGTCAAAAATTTCTCTTACGAAGTCAATAGAATTTATTATTTCTAACGTGTCCAAATCATGGAATTCGAGCGTATTTCCGTATGAGCTGGCAACTAGTTTATGCCCGTCATCCAAAGCAACTGATTTAGTGTAAGCATCATTTGAATCAGCAAGTGTTACTCCGACAAAATTAATACCAGATGAATTTGCAGTAGCACACGGTATTGTTAATGAAATAAATAGAGTGCATAAAATCACACTAACATAATTAGCTTTCATCGGGTTCAATATTTCCTATGTTTTGAACTACTTGAATTTATAGCCGAAACATTACTCTAACTTGTGATTTCATTAGTTTGATACTATCTTCAAACGGATGGTTATTGAAGGACTTAATTTTCGGACTGTCATGGACACCATACTAGACCAAGACGAAAACGGCGACTACTTAGTCAGAATCGGCCATTCTCCAGACCCTGATGATGCCTTTATGTTTCATGCAATGACCAATGGTAAATTTCCCACACCGGGATATAAATTTGTTCACGAACTTCAAGATATTGAGACATTAAACCATCGTGCTATGAACCAAGAGTTAGAGGTTTCAGCAGTATCCATACATGCATTCCCCGAAATTTCGAAACATTACAGTTTGATGAATTGTGGCGCTTCAATGGGAGAGGGTTATGGGCCGATGGTTGTTTGTAAATCAGGCGTGTCTCTGGAAGATGCTAAAAATTCGGTAATTGCAGTGCCTGGTTTGAAAACTAGCGCATACCTTGGGTTAAGATTAGCTTGGGGTGATGTAAATGTAGCAGTCGTCCCATTCGACGAAATAATCCCTCGCATACTGGATGGAACTTATCTTTCAGGACTAATAATCCATGAAGGTCAGTTGACTTATGTAGATAATGATCTAAATGTATTAGTGGATTTAGGCAAATGGTGGAATAGTATTACCGATAATTTCCCAATGCCATTAGGTGGTAACGTAGTAAGGAGAGATCTTGGACAACAAATGATGAAAGATATCACGCTTTACACCAAGATGAGTATTGAATACGCAATAAAAAACCCTGATGAAGCATTAGAATTCGCTAAGAGGTGGGGCCGTGGTATTGATGATGCAACTAACAAAAAGTTTGTCACTATGTACGTCAATGATCGAACAATTGATTATCGTAAAGATGGAAGAGATTCGATAAAACTGTTCTTACAAGAAGGTCAAAAAATTGGACTTATTGACCAAGAATTCGATACTAACAATATCGAGTTTATTGGGGCGGTCTAATGGCAAGACAACTTAAAATAAGCCAATATGGTTCTATTTGTCTTGCTCCGTCACAAACTTCCGACATCATAGAGTCTTGTGACTCTCTATTTACCTGCTTGACACTACTAAATCAAAAGAAAACTATGTGTTAGATGCTTGAGGCAAATTCAATAACTACAATAATTACCAAGGATTAGGAAGAAATATGCCACACGATAATATCCAACTCGCTCAAGCACCAAATGGAGAAATTGGTCCAAGGTGTAAACAGTGTGGCGTAAGAATGACCTTTGGCGCTGCGATGGTCATCAATAATAATTATTATTGCTGGGAATGTTATGTCGAAGTCACTGGTGCAGACTCATCAACAAAAATAGTTGAGGCTGAGAAGAAATTCTGGATGACCAATGAATGAAACTAAACAAATTATGGTGTGATGATGTTTTCTACTGGGTGGGCAAGGTTTGCCCATAAATTCACCAACTATTACAGACATTCACCTCTTTGGGCACCACCGAGAATAAAGTATCGTGAATGGATGTTTATCCCGTTTGGTAATTCGCCTCCTATCCGACATAAGGGTTTTGCAGACACAGAATCTGTTAGAAATTTTATTACCCAACGTCCAATGCATTCATGCTTTTATTCTACTGCATATTGGGAAAAACCTTACATGATGAAAATGGTAGAAAAAGAATGGATTGGGGCTGATTTGATATTTGATCTAGACGGAGATCACTTACCTGGTGTTACAGATAGAGATTTTCCGGCAATGCTCGAGGTTATTCAAGAACAGGCATGGACATTGTGGAATGACTATCTCGAACCGGAATTTGGATTTGAAGAAAAATATTTACAAGTTACTTTTTCTGGGCACAGGGGTTTTCATCTACACTACAGAGACCCGTCTCTATTCCATTTGGACTCTGAAGCAAGAAGAGAAATAGTAT
>JAQXFJ010000126.1 GCA_029250385.1 Candidatus Poseidoniaceae archaeon
ATTCATTGAGGTAATGCTCCATCAAAGTTTAAGGAGAATTTAAGCATAAAAACTACCTAATGGGTCCAAAGAGAAAGTAAATAAGCATTAAAAAGACAAAGAATATAACAAATATCAACACTAGTATTGTCATAACTACCTGAAACCCCACAGCCGCACCTACTGCAACCTTGGCAACCGGGTTCATTTTATTAAATCCGTGAGATGGTATTATTCGATTGTCTGTTTGTGTCACAGCATCAACCATCTTCTGATGCGCTTCTTTAGTTATCCTTAATTTTTCATCTTCCTCGACATTCCATTCGAATTCGCCATCACACAGTGGACATTCAAATTCGCCTGACGCATCATCATCAAGCTCTATTTCGCCTTCGCAATGCGGGCAAAGAATCTCTACCATGAACTTACCAAAAGCCAATACGGGATAATGATTTGCCCGTTTACGCTATGAATCCATTTTTAATTTAAATTTAGAGAGATTACCATGGTATTTGCATTTCTTTACATCATTCAATTTTTGAATCAATGGTTTCCAAATTTGCCTTGCTGAGAATTTGGTTATTGGCCCTGGAAGCACTGAGGAATAAGTCACCAAAAGCATCGATGGTGTGACTAATTGGATTTGAGTAACCGCCTCCCATGAATACTACAGTGGGGATCATTTGTTCAATCGCTAGATCAAAAACCATCTCATTTCTCTTGCTCATACCTTGGCGGGAAATGTTCAATTTACCCAGAGAATCGGTGGCCAACCCGTCGACACCAGCTTGGAAGAGAATCAGTTCCGGGTCAAATTGTTTGGTGATATCTAATGCAGTGGCAACCATGGTGAGAATTTCCTCATCACCAGCACCTGCGGGTAGTTCTAAGTCATAATCACTTTTTGATTTGCGAAATGGAAAGTTTTGTTGGCAGTGCACAGATATTGTCAATACCTCGTCAACATTTTGCAAAATGGTTGCTGTCCCATCCCCTTGATGGACATCAAAATCAATTACCGCAACCTTAGTTAAGTTATACTTACTTAACGCCAAAAGTGAGCAGACAGCAAGGTCATTAAATATGCAATAGCCAGAACCAAAATCATAGTGAGCATGATGAGTGCCTCCTGCCATGTTGCCTGCAATCCCCCCATATTCCATTACATGGTCTAAAGCAGCAATCGCACCTCCCATCAAAAGCAGTGTACGTGGGATTATTTGTGGTGTCCACGGCGTTAAACCGATTCGTTTAATTTCTTTTTGAGTTAAGTTTTGATTTAGAAAATTATCAACATAATATGGATCATGTGCGATAATAAGTTCGTTGCGTGAGGCTTCTGTTGGTTGTTTAATGATAAATTGACCAAAGTATTCAGGAGTATTGAGTTTGTCAACCAATTTAATGTATCGAACACGAGGAAATCTAGCATCAGGATGAATACCATTCGTATATATTGGATGGTACCAAATTGATAACTTGTGATTTGTCATGGCCTTTACTCATTCTGCAGATATTTGAGAACTTGCTTGATTCCTTGTAATGAGTTAAACCCTCACAATTCTTACTGTCGAGTTTCTATTAGTTATTGGGATTAAAATCAAACTAGGATTTACTATGATGTTTGCAGATATTATCCCGGTAAGAGCCCCATTCCATACAAACTTAGATGGCTTAATTACCTAAACTATTCAATAATGTGACAAACCATATGATTACTCCAATAGTAACCATACACCCGATGATAAAAACAATCTTTGCTCCATTTACCATAGATCTTTTACCGCTCCGCTTTATAATATGTGCCAAAGAGCCAGCAGAAACTGGTATTCCAAGGACAATGAAAATTATATTCCAACCCCAAACTCCACAGCTTGGACCAAAACAAAAGGTAAGTCCAATAGCGACCAGCAGGATTCCAAACAACAAACAAATTGCTGCTCCAGACAAGAAGCCACCTTGTAATTTTTCTCTTGGCTGAGACTCTTCTTTACCATCTACCATTACTTTCATGTAAACTAAAAATCATGAATATATCATGCTTTGCCCTACTCAAGTAACTCCAACTTACTTATCCATGCATTGGTATTTGCGTTATTATCCCGGGAAGAATCTATTTATCGACGAATGAGCCTTACTATTGCTGAGACTATTATTGCTAATCCAAAAAGTCCGAACAATATAGCAACAAGGAAAGCAAGTAAGGCAATTGGAATAATCACAATTACCAATAAAGTAGCGTAAAACAACTCATCCCCTTCTGAAAAATCAAATTTCGTTAATTCATCCAATATCCACGAACCTAGTCCCGAACCTGCGATGAAAAAGTTCGCGGAGAGGAGAATCATTACCAATCCGACTAGTAGTGAAATCGGAAGAAGGACTAATGACCATATCAATGGCAGCGGAGTGACTGCCAAACTAGCCTTGTTGAGTGACCAAGCATACATTGAGGCAAATTTTCCTGAACCGGGATCTGCAATGGTTGAATCTTCATCTGGTATATTCCATTCCAATTCTCTTCCACAATGCGGACAACTGAAATACATGATGCAACCTCTTGCTACCGATGCAGCAGAATCGAGCTCTACTTCGCCTTCGCAATGCGGGCAAAGAATCTCCACCATGAATATACTAAATGCCAATAAGGAATAATGGTTTGCCCATTTCATTGTAACTTAATTTCTAATTTTAATTGAACTGAAAGATATTACCATGGTGTTTGCCGAGTATCCGGGTAATACCACTTTGCTGTGGAAATAAACCAATGCCAGATTGGTAAATCTAAGATTTAATTTCGTGTTGCTCAGCATCTTCTACCAAGATGAATTCATAGTCGCCACTAGCACTATCATAATCTATACTTGAAAATAATACTTTCATCTGCTTATCTTCAAATGGATCATGAAACCATGGTTGTCCACCTCTGAAGATTGTTAATATGTCTTTATACTCATACATACTCATGCTTCCAGTTATTGTATAAACGGCAGATTCTGCTCCCTCATCGAGAAGGTCGTCACCCTCTGCACCTCTGATTACTGTTCTTTGCAGACGTCGCTTGATTGTCATGTGGACATTGCAGTTAGATATTTTATGCCAATCACTGCCTACAGTGGCTATGAAACACTCATTCGCTTCCATGTTACTAAACCGATGGAGTCGTCTAATAGTAGTTGGTACTAGATTATAACTTAGGCCAATGCTCGTTACTTAGGCTTGAATATTACACTGTTATTCTGTTTTTTTAAGTTAGACTAATTCAGCTATTTTAGATATGGAGAAATAATCAAACACGCAATCACAATAGTATCGGTGAGTTTAATGCATAATCCGCAGTCCGCAGACTATGATTGAGGTAGACTGCTATCAGTGCAAGTCTAACAAGAACGAACTTTATGACACTGAAAATGGTCATAATCTAGTCAAATGTCTAGAATGTGGTCTGCTTTTTCTTAATCCTCGACCTGGCCTTGAAGAGGTCAATGAAGCATCTAAATCTGGTCTGCATAAAGGCGACAATAAATCAACAAAGTTCGGTCAATTTGATGAGACGCTCAAGGATACATATTTGTCGAGGCTAAATGATTTCAATTATGCCATTATGTTTAGTGATAAGAAACAATATTCTTGGCTTGATATTGGTAGTGGACATGGAGAATTGGTCGAAACTTTAGCTAATTTTGGTGGCGAAAACATCGACATTATGGGGATTGAACCAAATGTCAATAAACTCAAAGCAGCAATTGAAAGGGGAATTAATCTCAAATTCTTGGACTTGGAAACTCATCAAGAAAAATATGATGTTATTTCGGCTATCGGTATCTACAGCCATTTGCCAAACCCGCCAGAAGATATCGCTAAGTGGTGTGAAATGCTCAATGAAGGAGGGGAACTTCTGCTACAAGCTGTTGATTCAGCAACTCTTTCATTAGAGAACCAGCACAAACCATATTCACTCCCCGACCACTTTAGTTTTACCTCAAAGAAATTGGTACTGCAATTATTACAAGGATTAGGTATGGAAGTAATTCAAGTTGAAAGTTATCGTTTGGCTCAATATCCTGTCTTCAGTTATCTTGAACTAATCAGACAAATAGGTAGACTGTTCTTGCCAGGTCGTTCAGCCAATTTCAAATTCTCCCCAAAATATCCTGATGGCGATTTGTGGATAAGGGCGAAGAAGAGAGTGCCTTGACAGTTTCTTTTCTATAGAATGTAACAATTGTTTCACAGACTTTTCAAAACTCGCAAAGTCGCGCTTTCACCAGTAGATAGACCGGATATTCTCCGCATATCTGCCAGTTCATCCCATTTTTCCAATAGATTTCCTTCCATCCAAGCTCCTAGGAACCACGGGTGAATGTAAGAAGAGCGACATACTGTTCGAGTATTGCCGAGGTTTGCAGCAACCGTATCAATAACCGCCAACATCGCTTTGTTAAGACCTGCCTCGGTTGTGGGGACAATCCAATCTCCCTCGCTCCACAATTTTTGCATTGATTCTACCTGTGGCAATTTTTTTTGCCATTTCTTCATGGTCTGGGCATCTTGTGGCTTTGAAAGGAAAGCCAACCGTTCTGCGCACCTTGAAGTAGCCGCCCAAGTCCGGAAGTTCTTAGCAGTAAAGCCTTCACCACTATTAGCACGGATATATTGGTTGATGTGCTCTGCTTTCAAATCGACCTCATTGCCTGATTCCGAGATGTACATAAATAAGTCTGCATTTTTTACTCCTAAACGGTTGGTTCGAAGTATTAAATCAACAAGATGATCATCTTCTATAGTAATCTCCCAGTCTTTGTCAGATTTGCCAGTAAACGAAAATACTGCGTCATGACGGCCCTCTGCTGCATCTCCTTTGATATGCTTTAGGTGCATTGATTTGAGAGTAGTTAGACCATATGATTCGTTGGCTTTAGCATATTCATCACTGCCTACTCGAATATTGTATAAGTCAATGAGGCGAACAACAAGTGCGGAAACTGTGTGCAGTGACATTGTCTTTTCTGCTAAGTCCCGTTCAACTTGTTTGCGCAGCCGAGGTAGTTGTGAGGCAAAATATACCACATCATCATATTTCATTTCTGTAGTAATTTCAGTCCAATCTGAATGGTAACGATATTGTAGTCTGCCTTTTACATCACGACCGGTGGCTTGGATATGGCCTCTAGCATTTGGACAAATCCATACCTCAGTCCACGCAGGGGGTAAAGCAAGTGAATTCCAGCGGCTAATCGGGTCTTTATCGTCGATTGGATTACCATCAGGTGCTAGGTACTGCCAAAGGTATTCGTCTTGCATTGTAGCAATGTTTTGACGTGAAACACCGGACAAAGAAGGGTCGCTGCGAACTAAAGTTGCCCGCATTAAAGCTTCATCAGAATCAACCGGCACAAATCCAACGGTTAGCCCACAGGCGATGAACTTAGTGGCACAATCTCAAACTAAATGAGACAAGAATTGTTATCAAATCTCATCAATTGGTTGTTTTTTTCTTTCGAGGTAAATCATTACCGCCCATACGGTAAGTAAGATTCCCAGATTGGTAAACCAAATTGAAGGTTCAGACCATCTAGTACCATCATATCGCCAATTAGATATGGGGTGAAAAACTGGGGTTGGGAAAAATTGTGCAGTATGACTTGGGATATCTGTTACAATGTTTAACAACCAGGGTAACCAAATCAAAAACGCCTGCTTCTTAGCACTCATGGTTGCTAAGTAGAAACCCTTTAGGAATCTAGGTGTGCCAAACTTAGCTAGATACCACCATGTCAGGAAAAAGAACACAATTACCGTTATTGAACTATGACTCCATTGATAAATTTCCCAAGAGAGTGGGTGGAAATCACTGGTAACAGTAGTATCGTCAACAGTTGGATTTCGATGACCGGTGAAAAGTGAAATGATCGTAACAGGTAAGAATGCCATCAAGTCAGGAATAACTCCCATTGCTCCGGAGAATCTTCCTTTGATTTTTCCATGGGTAACCGCCATTCCCCAAAACCAATGTGATATTACATCCATACTGCTAAGTCGATGTCCAACCATTGATAAAATGATTGTAAATTATTTGTGTTAACTAGAGCATGAAAGCATTGAACATCCAACTCGATGCCTTGCCCATTCTGGCCGCTTCCTGAACCATTTCTCTTCATATTCTAGTTGTTCAGCATAAGGCTGTTTGAGCAGTTGATATAATTCTTCACAAATCGAAAAATCACCATCTTCCGCTGCATCAATAGCCAATTGTGCCATCCAATTTCTTAGTACATATTTTGGATTGACTTCGTTCATTTTATTTCGATTTGGAACACCATCAACTCTCTTCCACCACTTATTCAACCAAATATTCCACTCTTTTACTGGGATGTTATCTTGGTCATAAAATGCTTCTTTTAACAATGTTATATCGGGTTGCTCAGCGGTAGATAGTAGTCTAAAGAAAATCGTCATGTCTGTCTCTACTTGTTGGAGCAGTGAGGTTAATTCATCAACTAGAGTTTCATCGGATTCCCGTAAATTTTCCATGCCTAATTTTCCTAACCACATTGAATTTTGTAGTTCACTGTAATATTGATTATAACGTTCTAGTACCTGGTATAATAGTTCAACATTATCCATTAAAGGAGCGATTGACTCCAATAATCTAGCGACATTCCAAGCCCCAATTTGTGGTTGCTGGTCATATCGGTAACGGCGCCTAGAGGAATCTGTGGTATTAGGAGTCCAATCGTGGTCATAATTTTCCAACCATCCGTATGGTCCATAATCTATAGTTAATCCATGAATAGACATATTATCGGTATTCATCACACCGTGAACAAAACCAACCCGCATCCAGTTAGAGATCATTATTGCAGTTTGTTCTGCAACATGAGTCAGCCAATTTATCCGTGCGTTGTCATCAGCAACTGAATGTTGTGGAAAATGATTCTTTACAGTGTGCTCAAGAAGCTGCCTCAGTGTGTCATGATTTCCATCAGCAGTATGGATTTGGAAACTTCCGAAGCGAATAAAACTCGGTGCTACACGGCACACAACAGCACCAATTTCGGGTGCCGGATTGCCATCATACATTACATCCCTGACGACCATTTCCCCAGTTGTGGCCAAAGATAATGCTCTGGTGGTTGGTACATTAAGGTGGAACATAGCTTCACTACACAAAAACTCTCTAACAGATGAGCGTAGTACAGCCTTGCCGTCAGCAAACCGAGAATATGGCGTGGTTCCAGCGCCTTTCAGTTGTAATTCTAGTACTTCATCAGGTAACTGTACTTCTCCCAAAGTTATCGCTCTGCCATCGCCTAATTGATGAGCCCAATTGCCAAATTGGTGCCCACCGTAACGTTGTGCATAAGGTTGCATGCCATCGACTAAACTTCCTCCACTCAATGCTAAGTCATGTCCTCTCTCAAGATTTAATTTGTCTGCCATTTCTTTTGACCATAACATTAATTTTGGATTTGGAGGGATAGATGGCTCTACTCTAGACCAACATACTCCGGGTACTTGCCGTGGTTTTCCGCCTATCTCTCTGTCGCCAGGAGTTTGGTCAATAAATCGGCTGAGCCACTCTAGTTTTTCCAATCCTGTCACAACCATAGCAAAGGCTCCAGTGTTTTGAATTTGTGGATTGCGCTTAGTTATTGTCAATGCCAATCAGTGAAAAATTAAGTCGATGTTGGCTAGATATTATTCAGATTCCTGATTTGCCATAAATTCGGAGAAATCTTCCTCGTTATCAAATTCGATTACTAGGGGAGAAATTTCTTTACAGTCCTGACATTGATACTGTTGTCCTGTCATAAATCCTAGATAAGGATATACTCTGATACTAAAACAAAAGGCACAGATTCTAAAGGACATAGCCCTTGATAATGGGTTTAGTATATGATTACTTGTCAATGACTATCAAAACAATGATTTATATCATCAAAGGACAAATGCGAACCATGGCAAGAGAATGTAATATAGATGCAAGAGGAAAGTTTGTTCGCCTCGTTGGAGGTTCAGTGTCGGTGTTTGCCGGAATAGTTGCATTCCTGCTAATCCTCGCAGGCATCTTGCCCGAAAATATCTTCACCACTGCCTCAGTAGTTGGAATGTTTGCAGGTGGTGCTCTTGGAATCTATGAAGGAAGAGCCGGCTGGTGCATAGCACGAGCCATGGGAATAAAAACTCCGATTTGATAATTGAAGTTTCCACTCAACCTTGCAAAAGCCGCATTTTATGCTACAAGCATTGGTTAAACTTATACCATATTTTGCAAATTTAGTACTGATGGGGTGCACTATATGGAGCGGGAGCAAGGGACGTTAACTGAAAGTTTTTCAGATTCGGTATTAAAACAAGCAATTAATCAAAGTAAAACTACAGAGGAAATTACTGTTCACGTAAAACCTCAACCAGTGGTAACAGATGATACATCATTTGCCAGCCTAGCGACACGTATCGTAGATGAGGTAGTGGCAACTAAATCACCAACAGCATTAGCAAAACAAGTTCTAGAACGAGTAGGCATTGGTAATGAGCTAAAGTCAGCAGAACCACAAATATTCAATGGTCACTTGCGCCATGTCGGCAAGCGGGCAAGAAAAGTTGTCCGTAAGCAAAATCAAAGTCAGCAATTAAAGATTAGACGCGTCAAGAAATGCCATCGTGGCCCTCCACCAAATCTTCGCAGAATGGGTGCGCCGCCAGAAACTAGAGTGCGCCCTGCCATTGGAATGGAGGATGAATCTCGTCGTTCTGCACGAGATCTAGACAATAAGCGCGGGAAATCAAAAAGGCAACGACGTTTGTTTAGACGATGAATATTCTACAAATCGTCAAAAAGGGTGACCTTCACGCTCAGCATGGTGAGGTTATGGATATCGCTAATCCAAGTGAAGAACACGCAATGTTACGCTCAATGGTAAGAGACTGGGTTAACGAATTTGTCGAACCTCAAGCATTTGAGCACGACAAACATGAACGATTCAACTTAGATTTACTAAGATCAATGGGAGATATGGGGCTGTTGGGTATCAGTGCACCGGAAGAACATGGTGGTGCTGGACTGGACGCGACTGCTTGTGCAATAGTTCACGAAGAGCTTTCAGCATCAGATCCAGGTTTCGCACTAGCATATCTGGCTCATGCAATGTTATTTGTCAACAATTTAGCATACAATGGTAATGAGGACCAAAAAGCTCGAATTTTACCTAAGGTTTGCTCCGGTGAATGGATTGGTGCTATGGCTATGTCAGAACCAGATGCAGGTACAGATGTCTTGGGATTAACCACTAGTGCGGTACAACAGGATGATGGGACTTGGAAACTGAATGGTCGAAAGATGTGGATTACCAACGGTTGTTTAGACGAAACTGGAACTCCTGCTGATGTTGTTTGGGTTTATGCAAGAACTGGAACTGATGATAAAGGTCGAGTTCAACTGTCAACTTTCCTAGTCGAAGCAGGTATGCCTGGATATTCAGTTGGCCAAAAAATCTACGATAAGACTGGTATGAGAGCTTCCAACACGGCTGAGTTAGTGTTTGATGATTGTATAGTTCCTGCTGAAAATCTAGTTGGCGGACTTGGTGAATCATTAATTCACATGATGTGTAACTTAGAAGTTGAGCGGCTAACTCTTGCTGCAATGTCTTTGGGAATCGGTCGAAGATGTCTAGATGAGATGAATCGTTATGCTACTGATAGAACAGCATTCAGAAACAAAATTCGTGACTTTGGGCAAATCCAAAAGCACATTGGCGATTCATGGGCTAAGTATCGTGCTATGAGAGCCTATATTTATGACACTGCGGCAAATATGAAACTGGGTAAAGCCGGTCATCGATTGGACTCTGATGGTGTCAAACTTTTTTCTTCAACCGCTGCTAAAGAGATCGCTGATTCTGCCATACAAGTAATGGGTGGTTACGGTTATGTTGGTGAATATCATGTTGAGCGATTGTGGCGTGACTCTAAATTGTTGGAAATTGGTGGTGGCACTATAGAATCACATCAAAAGAATATCGTCAAAGATTTATTCAAGAATCCTGAATCAGTCAATCAATGATTTCAATTTCTTCTCGAATAGAAATTAATTTCTTGGTAGATTGCCAAACATAAGTCAGTATACTTGCTGATAATAACAAAACTACCGCGATGGTTGAGCCCCATATCCATACATTCGATATTGCATTTGTAGAGCCATCATAAGCAATTAAAGCAATGAGTGTAGTTATTCCGACTACCATTGTTATCTGAATATTAAGGATAATTGGAAACTTGAGAAGCTTTGATGCCTTACTTAGCTTGTGTAATATATAGTATATCCACGAAGAGGTGCCAAATGACCATATTAGATATCTCAAAGGATATTGACCGTCAAATTGCAGATTTTTTTCTGTACTATACCAATCTGCAACAATTAGCATAACTATCCAAATTACGGAAACTCCTAATAAATGTATTATTTGATTAATAGTGTATTCTTTGTTGATTTGGGTGTGATTGATAGTTTGATTATCTGAATCATTAATTTCTTTCAAATCAGACTTTTTATTGTACTGGGAAGATATTTTACGGTCAATGGCATCAATCCGTTGTGATAAACGCTGCATTTCTTCAACAATGGTAATCATTGTTTCATTTTGTTCTGAGGCGATTTCTATCCGTTCATTTTCAAATTCTGGCAAAGTGACCATTGACGGAACATCATCTAACAGTCCTGCATCTGACAATTCGGTTTTAGTTTGAGTCAGCTTGTCTTGTTTCTTCTGTTGACGTTTTTCTTTTTGCTCAGAAATCGTTGCCTTGATTGAATTATTGGTGTTTTCAACCATTGATTTGGTACTAATTGCCACCTTTTTGGATAGAATGCCAAGCCGTTTTTTTGTCATATCTAATTTTTCAGATAATGTCGATGGCTCACTATCTGTCATAGTCAGCCATTAGGGGTTTGTTTGTTAATTATTTGCCCACTTAGTATCCCACAGGCACAGGGTCAATCATTCTCCAGAGATACCATGATGCCGCAGTTCTATACGGGGACCATCGCTTCGCAATTTCTTCGACATCATCTTTTGATTCAGCCTGTGGTGCTAAAATTTTGACAGCCTTAACAAGACCAATATCACCCACGCTAAATACGTCAGGACGCATAAATGAGAACATCAACATCATTTCGGCTGTCCAGGGACCGATGCCTTTGAATTGAATCAAGTGCTGCTTTATTGCCTTATCATTCATGTTTTCCCAATCTTGATTTAACAGCAACTCAGAATTAGTGGCTAAACCATGGATATAGTTTGACTTAGGTCTAGTTAATCCACATGCAGCAATTTCTTCTTGGCTAAATTTCATGACATTCTCTGGGGTGGCACTTCCAAGCATTTTCACCAATCTGCCCCAAATAGCATCAGAGGCAATAACTGATATCTGTTGGCCGACAATTGATCTTATTGTAGTTTGAAACAAATCACCTTTCCCTTCTAGGCATCCATCGGGATATTTCTTGACGATTTCTCCAAGTAATTCGTCATTTTTTAGGGCCGCAACGGCGTTATCCCACCATGCTGGTTTACCGGTCTGCATAACACGCAATTAGGGGTGTAGGTTTTGACCTCTTGCATATAGGCACAAACATGCGAGACAACCTACTAGAGATGTTAGAGTTGAAACAATTGTCAAGAACTGGATGGGTACGTTCCGGTGTTGAAAATCCAGAATCAGTAGCAGCACACTCTTGGGGAATGGCGGTATTGGCACTAAGACTAGCGCCAAAGGAACTGAATCTAGAGAGAGTATTATCGCTCTGCCTAGTTCATGATCTTCCAGAGGTCAGAGTTGGCGATTTAACTCCGCATGATGATACTTCAAATAAAGCAGAATTAGAGCATAAAGCCATGTCTGAAATGGCTCCAGAGTGGTTGTCACTTTTTGAGGAGTATGAAGCGGGAAAAACAGCAGAAGCCAAATTTGTCAAACAAATTGATAAATTGGACATGGGTCTTCAAGCAATACTGTATCAAACTAAGCAAGTCGTTAGTCTTGAGGAGTTTGTTGAAAGCGCAAAATCAAAGATAAGTGATGAGAATTTACTTAGATTTTTTGACTAAAGTTTCCGACAAGGACAAAAACTAGTTTGTCTCCGGCTAGAACAGAGCCCGATAGTGTAGGGGTCCATCATGGTGGGTTTTGGTCCCGCCGACGTCGGTTCAAATCCGACTCGGGCTACTCCTCATTCAAGAGTAGTCAATTTCAAATTTAGTAAATATTGGAGTCATTAGAGAAAATATTATTGCAATCCAAACCACTGCTCCAAAACTTCCATCCACATCGTCTGCATCGAACCACAATCCATCAGGGCCAACTCCAGGCTGAAATATCATAAATATCAAAATTCCAACAAACAATAAAACACTGGAAACTATAGGTGAAAACTTCCGTACAATGTCGTTTACCATATATCCTTTATCTGGTAAATTCATTAGTCCAGTGTTGGCAAGAATCGCTGCAAGCCTAGAGATAATCCCAATAATGGCAACTACTAAAGTAATTATTATCATTACTTTCAAGATTAAAGTAGATGTTTTCCAAGATTTCCAGTAATCTACTGACTGCTTAATCTCGTCACATTCCGCAGAACTACCATCAAGACATCGTGCCTCAT